>CALVIU010000001.1 GCA_944331835.1 uncultured Bacilli bacterium
AATGATAAATCAATTATACCAAACAAATGTATGTGCGTCAAGCAAATTTTTCGAAAAAGTATGACTTTCCTATTATACAAAAAGAAATAAGAATCATCTTACTTCTTTATTTTATATCATTAACTAGTCTTTATCGTCTAGAAGATGCTTCTCTACTCTCATTTATAAAAATGCTTAATCAAATTTTCTTCTGTTTACTCATTTTTCTAATTTAGCCAGTTCACCCTAATCCAACATTCATTAGTAAAAAATGATTGCTCTTAACATTTTGAATATAATATCCGAGATTGTTATCAGACTAAAATCTACCATTTAATGTTTCTTCATCAAATTCATGAGGATCTTAAAAAAACTTTTAATAATAACATATTTTTCCCCTTTGATACTTTATATTCTGTCAATTTTTGGGTTTTAAACCTAAATAAAGTTCACTTTCTCCATCCAAAGTTGGAAATTCACAATTAAATAATTCTTTATATCTACTAACTAAAATATAAAATAAATTTATTCCTTTATTAAGTTCTTGTAAAGTATTATCTTCACTTATATTAAATATCTCAGCAATCTCTTGAACAGAGTGGATATTCCCGTCATAAATTCCTAAACGTAGTGAAGTCATTAATTGACACTTTAATGGAAGCAACTTAATAAATTCTTTAAAGAAAGGATGCTTAAATGGGCTTTCAATAGTTTCATATTCCTTGAAAGTTAAAATTTCTATACTTTCGCTAGGAACTTTTTCTGCTACTTCTCCCTTTGATCGAATATCATTTAAAATATTATTCAGTACTGGAATATATTTTGTTATGTCTACCCCAACTTTTTTGCTTTTATCTAAATTAATACCAAAAATATCCTGTAATTCTATTAATAACTCTGAGTTTAACGATTCTTTTATTTTATCAAGTTCATCATCACTACACATTAATATTCTACTCAAGAAATTTGCTAAATACTCTTGATAATTAGCCACAAATAAAGAAACATAACTTTGCATCTCATCACTTTCTGATATATTAGCATCATTACCTAAATTTTCACCAAATACTAAAGCTAGTTTATAATAACTTGCTTTAAAATTAAGCTTATAATAAAAAACATAGTCCATAAATTCTTTAAAAGATACCCCTAATAAAGCTTTTAAATTGATTATTTTATTTCCATCCTTTTTCTTTTTTCGTTTTCTTATATAACTAATTATTTGTTCAAATTCACTTTTCAAATTTTTATCTAAAGTATTAAGGTCCACTACTCTATCAAAATTTGGTCCAAATAAATTTACCATAAATTTATATGCCATAGAATTTTTATTCATAGCCATTATATTTGCTAACTCTTCATCACTGCATTTAAGAATGTCTTTTAGACTTACAACATTTTTATGTTTCTTATCAATCTTTTTCCTAAACCTCTCTAAACCAACAAAATAAGTTCTTTTTTCTCCCAAAGTTAATTCACTAAAGTTATTTTCTTCTTCTAAAAAAGTATTACCATATAACTTGACAAAAACGTTATGTCTTAAAGAAGGCTTTTTAATATCATTTAAAATATAAGTAATATCTTCTTCACTTGCCCCTAAAATATCTTTTAAAAACTTTGGTCTACTTATATTTATTAATTTTTCTTTTAAATTTGGATATAATGCATCTAACTTTTGCAACTCATCATTTGATAAATTAATTTCATTTAAAGGACTACTAAGACCTATACCATAATATTTACTCCAAAATTGATATTCCTCACTTTGAAATAATAATATAGCTAAAGTAAAAATATCTTCATCACTACATTCCAGTTTTTCTTTCAAATAAACCTTATTCCTTCTACCATTAATTTTAGTATCAACTGGTATATAATTTGAATTATTAATAAATCTTTGTAACTTCTTCATAGCTACTGCATACTTTGAATGCATACGCGTTGGAATTGGGTTGCATTCATCTAAATTTTTACCATGCCTAAGCAAAATAATTATCCGATCTTTTTCAGACATTTCACTTAATATTTTTAAAACTAACTCCTTATCTTCTTTTGTAATATCCCAAACCTCCCGCTTTTTTTCCTCTTTTAAATTCTCATCATTAACATAACCACTAAATTTATCTTTAGCTACATTTCTAAACTTTCTTAAAATCCTATCTATTATCTGCCGAACTCGTTCTCCAGTAACACCAACTACTAAACTAATTTCTTCTAAATTATGTTCCCTGTCATATAACGGATTATATTTTCCCGGTTCTTGAATGCCATACCGCATTCTTATAATTTTTTCTTCTCTTTCATTTAGGGCACTTTCTAAAAATTTATTTAAATATGAAGGAAGCATTGATTGAATCACATTATCTTCGACGTTCTCCGAACTTGCCAAGAAATTATCCATTCTCGTTTTCCCTTTATCATTATTTTTATCAATTACTTCAGCATCAATAGATAACGTAACATTAGGAAGTCCCAATATATTTTTTATAACAATTTCATCGAATCCTGTAGCATCACTAATTTCTTTGGGACTAACTTTCCTACCTAATTCACTTTCTAAATTCTTCCTAGCCATAAATATTTTATTTCTAAGTTCCATAGTATGAAGTGGTATTTTAATTGTATTTCCTAAATTAGCAATAGACTTAATTATTGCTTGTCTAATCCAAAATATTGCATAAGTGGAAAATCTATAACCTTTGTCATAATCGAATTTTTCAACAGCTTTCATTAAACCATTATTTCCCTCTTGAATTAAATCAAGAAAATCTAATCCTCTACCAATATACTTCTTAGCAACACTTACTACTAATCTTAAATTAGAAGTAATAATATTATCACGATAAAACTTATATTTTTTATCTAATTTTTTTCGTTCCTCTTCACTTAAATTAGTAACTAACTTTTCCTTAATTTCTTCAATTTTTTGGAAATAATCCACAATCTCATCATAAGACAAAATTGGATATTCTCCAATTTCCCGCAAATAAGTCCTAATACTATCAGTAGTATAATATTCACTTTTATCAGGAATATCTTCTATTTTCTCTTCTATATCATCGACATATATTCCTTTAACTATAGTATAAGAAGTTAAAAAATTAATAACTTCTTCATTATCTACTAACTTAGATAAATAATCATAATTTATTTTATCTTTACCATCAAATAATTCACTTAATATTTCATCTAACTCAGGATATTTCTTAAGTAAACTTGCTAAATAATTGATATCAAACATAATATCAAATTTATATAATGCATTTATTATATAACTTAAATTTTTTATTAAAGTTCTCTTTTTATTTTGGAGTTGCTCTATAAACCAAGCCATTTCTAAATTATTATAGTCTTGTTTTAAATGATTTAAGACAAGACTATAAGCAGTATTTAAATTTATAATATCTAGACCTATTAAAGATTCAAAATAATTTCTATCTTTTTTATAAAATGAAAAACTTCTTTGTAGTCTTTTTATAATATCTGTTCTACTTAACATTGTAATTCCTCCCCCCGCAAAATTGGTATATTAATCATTATGTCGCTTCAATTCTAAAAGAGATTCATCATCTACAGCTGGGAAATCCATACCAAATGATTCTTTATATCCACTAGCCAAAGTACTAAATAGAATTTTAACTTTATCAAGCTCTTGCGAAACTTCATTCTCATTTACCTCAAATACTTCCGCAATCTCAGGAATAGAATGAATATTTCCATCATAAATACCTAAACGAAGGGATGCCATTAATTGACACCTTAATGGAAGCACTTTTATTAATTCTTTAAAAAACGGATGTTTTAATGGACTCTCAATAGTGTCATATTCTTTAGAAGTTAAAATTTCCGGATTAGTATTTTCTTTTACTTCTTCAGTTTGCATTACTGGTACTACTTCTGGCACTTGTTCTGAAGAAATAGCTGTTACTTCTTCGGAGCTTCTTAAAGTATTTAATATATTATTTAAATCATCTAAGTATAAATTAATATCCAAATTTGTTTGTCTAACTTCATCTAAATTTTTTCCATAAGCTTCTTGGAGTTTTAATAAAATATTACTATCATGTTCTTGCAAATATTTTTTTAACATTACTAATTCATCATTAGAACAAACTATAATATTACTTAAATGTTTACTTTGATAAGTACTATATCCTGCTGTAAATTCATCAATAATGCCTTTAATATCATCTTTAATTAGATACGAAATTACTGCTTTATCTAAATTATTCCCAAAAATATCTTTTAATTTTTGATAATGATCAGGATAATTTCCAAAATAATACTTTACATACGAAGAAAAATCTGGAACATCTAAAACTAAAGACACTTTTTTTTCTTTTCTAATATTAGCCAATTTAGAATACAAAAACTGCAAACGAAGTCTAAACTCTTTTTTTTCTTCTTTTGATAAAGAACTACGATCAATTTTTCCTTTAAAATTCTCTCCCGCAATTGAAGAAAAATATTGATATACTTTACTAGAATGACGAACATTCATAACCGCCGCAAATTCTTCATCATTACAATCAAGAATTTCTTGTAAAGTTTGGTCTTGTTGTTCTCTAGTATCTTCCAACTTTTGTCGTAACACATGAAATCCTGCCCATAATTTATCACTTTTTTCTGTTTTAAACATGCTTAAATCCGTAATTAAAGAAGAAAAATCACTACCAAAAGTTTGAATAAAAGCGTTATAACGAATTGATTCTTTTCTAAAAAATCTAGTTAATTGTTTTACTTCCTCATCGGTTGCTCCCAATATATCTTTTAAATATGAATATTGTTCTAAATTATTTAACTTTTCTTTTAAAATTGGATACAACAATTCTAATTTTTCATAATCTTCCAAAGGCATTTCTAGTTCATTAGCTACTTTAGTTAAATTAGAGCCATAATATCTAAATAAAATATCCATATCAGCATTTTTTATAAGATTTATTGCTAAATCATAAATAACATCTTTAGAGCAACCCAATTTTTCTTTCAAAAACACCCTACTTCTCTTACCATCTTTAATAATAGTTATAGGATTTTTCCGATTTATAACGCGAGTAGTATTTGTTTCAGGAACATAATTAGGGTCATTTATCATTCTTTTCAGTTTTTTAATTGCCCTATAAATAATCTGATTATCAGATTCACCGACATAATTATTCTCATCTAAGTTTTTTCCAAAACGCGAATAAAAAGCTTTTACTTCAAGTGCGGGTAATTGTTCAATTTTTTCAATTATTTGTTCCTTATGCTTTACCACCCAAGCTTTTACTTGAATCGTTTCTTCTTTACATTCCTCTACTATATTTTCCTCTTTAGCTTTAGTATTATGATCATTACTATTTAATTTTGTTAAATGCTTAGATATTTTTTTTAAAGCTTTAGCCTCAATTTCTCTTACCTTATCTGTAACCAATGCCAACTTATCCCCAATTTCTTTTATATCATGTTTACCATCATATAACGGATTAAATTTTCCTGGTTCTTGAATACCCAAACGCATCCTAATTATTCTTTCTTCCTTTTTAGTCAAACACCTACTTAAAATATTATTCAATTCTTCTTTAGGTATTTCGTTTAAAACTTCTTCTAAATTATCATCACTTACAATAAAATCACTCATATTACCGCTTTCCTTTTCTACTCTAACTTACTTATATTTTTTTCAAATCATTATTTTAAATCACTTTGAAAATAGTTTATATCATCCCCCAAAACTAACAAATTTAAAATTATAATAATTTTGCTAATAAAACACAAATCGTTTTTGATTAGTTAATAAAAATAGATTAAGATTACTTCATTATTTATCATTTAACCTTAAAAGCATTGTACTTTCACCATCTAAAGTAGGAAAATCTTTACCGTATAATTCATGATATTTTAACACCAATGTTTGAAATAAACTAATGCCTTTTTCTGTTTTCATTAAAACTTCTTGCTCACTAATATTAAATAATTCAGCAAGTTCACTTAAAGAGTGAATCATACCATCATAAAGACCTAAGCGAAGAGCAGTAATTATTTGATATTCTAAAGGTAAAAGTTTTACAAACTCTTTAAAGAAAGGATGTTTAAATGGAGTTAATTTAGTAACATATTCTTGTTCTGTTAATATTTCTACTGGTTCAGTTACTCGCTTACCTTCAAGCCTTAGTGTTTCTAAACATTCTTTTAATCTATTTAAATAAGGAGCAATATCTTCATGAATATTTTTCGGTTCTTCTGAAAGATTTTCACCAAATATTTTTTGAAGAGATGCCAAAAATTCTTCATCACATGCTAATCGTTTTTGGAGTTCTATTAATTCAGAAGATGTACAACCTAAAATAGCAATTAAGAAATTATTTTTATAAACAGAGTAATCAGATATAAATATATTAATAAGATTTTTTATAGTATCTTTTTCTTCTTTATAATTGACATCAACTTTCAAAGTTAAATCCTCACCAAAATACTTAGATAATTCGTGATAGTTAGATAAGTAATATTCTTTATAAAATGCAACATAACTAGCAAACTTGCTTTCATTAATACCTAAAACATTGATTAAACTTAAACTTCTTTCTTCCCGAATTTTTTTATAACGTTTTCTTAAATAAGTTATATTGATATTCCAAGTCTTTCTAGCACTAGCATCTAAGGAAGATAAATCTATTTCCCCACTAAAATCATTACCAAAAAGATTAGTAAAATATTGATGAATTACGCCTTCTTTAAGATTCATGATTTCAGGTAATTCTTCTTTAGAGCAAGCTAGGACATCTAGTAATGTTACTTTGGAATTTTTTCGATATGCTTCTAACTTTTTCTTTAAAGATGCTAAACCATTATAATAACAATGTCTTTCATTTGCTCCTAATTTTTGGGAGTTACGGGGACTAGCTAAAGACTCTCCAAATAGTTTAGTAAGTACGCTATAAATTTTAGTATTGGGATCTATTGGATTAGTCTTCGTTAAATAAGTCATTTCTTCATCTGTTGCTTCCAAAATATCTTTTAAATATATTGCTTTTTGTTCCTCTGGAATATCATGTATATCTTCTTTTGGCAATAAAGATGAAGAAGCCCCTCTATTAAGACGATAATTTTGAATTTCTTTTTTAGCAGCAAGAAGTCCTTTAAAAAAAGATTCTTTTTCTGTTTTCTTTGTAAACATCAATTTTACATTATCAGTTAAGCCACTTCCAAATTTATCGCTAAGAATACGATATCTAATGGTATTTTTATTAGCAAAATTAGCTAGATAAAATACTTCTTCATCTGTTGCTCCTAAAACTTCTTTTAAAGATGGAGATTGGTTTAAATTAGCTAATTTTTCTTTTAATATTGGATAAACTGCTTCAAGAGCATTATAATCTTCTTCTGGCATGGCAATTTCATCTATAGCCATGGATAAATCAGAACCATAACAATAAAACAAAATATCCATATTAGGTAAATTAATTATATTTAAGGCTAATAAATCTATTGTTTCTTTTGAACACCCTAATTTATCATGTAAATAACATATACTTCTCTTGCCATTTAAAACGGTTACAACCGGAACATTTTTTCCAAATTTGATATTTTCAATTCTTATTCTGTATGCTTCATTTTCTAGCATTTTTTTTATTCTCTTTGCAGCATTATAAGCCATTATGGATACTTTTCTACTAACAGGATTGGATTCATCTAAATTTTTACCAAAACGCGCATATAGAGCTGATTGTTCTTCTTCAGATAAAAGCTCAATACACTTCTTTATTTTTTCTATATCCCCATTAACTATTTCACTAAATTTATATGGTGTCATTCTAAACGCCCTTCCTTTCTCTTGTTTAGACTTTTTTTCTACTGGTTTGGCAACTTCGTTCATTTTATTTTCACTAAAATATCCTGTCAATCCTATTTTAGAAGTATGTGATGATAATCTTTTTAATGCTTTTGATTCAATCTGCCTAATGCGCTCGCGAGTTAGAGATAAAGTGTCTCCTACTTTCTGTAATGAATGTTCACCATCATATAAAGGATTAAATTTACCAGGTTCTTGAATACCAAAACGCATGCGAATTACTTTTTCTTGTTTTGGGGTTAGACACTTACTTAAAATATCATTTAAATATTCTGGTAATAACCCATTTATAACATTATCTTCAAGATTTTCTTCGCTTTTAATATAATTACTCATTTTAGAACTATCAGTTTCTCTATCTGCCCTCGGCAATGTAGCATCTAATGATACAATTACCTTAGAATCTTCTAAACAAGAATTAACATCATTAACACTAATTCCCAGTTTATTAGCGATTTCTTCTGCAGATGGATCACGACTTAAATTCATTTCTAATTCTTTTTGGGTATTATAAACTTTTTTTATTATTTCATAGCGATGAACAGGTAATCTGATTAAGTTACTATCATTAGCTATACTTCTGGTAATAGCTTGTCTTATCCACCATGTAGCATAAGTAGAAAAATGATATCCAAACTTATAATTAAATTTTTCAAAAGCTGTTATCAAGCCTTTATTTCCTTCTTGAATTAAATCTAAAAAATCTATACCTCTACCACTGTATCTTTTAGCAATATTAACAACTAAACGTAAATTAGTATTTATTATAAGATTACGATAACAATTATATCTCTTTTTTAATTTAACCCTTTCTTCATTAGTTATATCTTCTTTTAAAGAATTAGTAATAGTTTCAATTGCTTTAAAACATTCAATTATTTGATCATGTGGTAAAATTGCATACTCTTTAATCTCCAATAAATACATTTTAACACTATCACTTGTATAGTGATTATCAGGGATACCTAAAAAATCTATATCTTCTAAATCTTCATCAAATTTACCTTTAATAGTAGCATATAAACCTAAAAAATTGATAGCCTCTTCACTGTCTACTAAACTAGCTAAATAATCATAATTAACACTTGTCTTATCTTTAAATATATCAGCAAGCAGTTCTTCTAACACTGGATATTTTTTTAATAAGGCATTTAAATAATCAATGTCTATCACCAAGTTATACTTTTTTAAACACTCTAATAAATATCTTAATGAACTAAGTAAAGATTTTTTATTGTCTTGAAGTTTTTCAACAAACCAATCCATATCAAAATTTTGCCAATTGTTTCTTAAATCATTTAAAACAATAACAGCAGCTTCTTTGTAACTAATAATATTTAAAGATAATATAGTTTCAAAATAGTCCGTATCTTTTTTATAGAAAGCAAATTCTCGCATTAATCTATTTTTAATATTTAATCTAACCATTTGAAACCCTCCATGTAAAATAATTGTAACATAATTATTTCATTATTCCAATAAAATTTATTAGAGGTACAAATTATGTTTTTAAATTTACTTAATATTTTAAAAAATATGCTATTCTTTACTGGAAGCTATTCCAACAGTATATTTCCTGAACCACTTAGTATGGAAGAAGAAGAATTCTACATAAATAAAATGCTTGAAGGAGATAAAAATGCTCGTAATAAATTAATAGAACACAATTTAAGATTGGTTGCCCATATCGTGAAAAAATTTGACTCTAAAGATAATACAGATGATTTAATAAGTATTGGAACAATTGGGCTTATTAAAGGAATTGATTCCTACAAAAACAATAAACAAACTCGCATCACCACATATGCAGCAAGGTGTATTCAAAATGAATTATTGATGCATTTTCGCAGCAATAAAAAACAAGGAATAACTGTATCTTTAAATGATGCTATCGGATTTGATAAAGAAGGAAACGAAATCAACCTAATTGATGTCATTAAAGACAAACAAAAGGATTTATTTGAAGATTTACAAATAAAAGATAATGTAGCCTTATTAAATAAATACTTAAAAATATTAAATGAACGTGAAAAAGAAATAGTCGTTAAAAGATATGGGCTATATAATACTAAAGAAATGACCCAAAAAGAAATAGCTAAAGAATTAAAAATTTCAAGAAGCTATGTTTCTCGAATTGAAAAAAGAGCCCTTACTAAAATGCTCACTGAATTTATCAAAAACAAAAATATAACCTAATTTACTTTAAGCAAAAAAACATTGCCACTTTCTTGACAATGTTTAATAAGCATCAATATTTACTTTAACTTTATTCATATTATTAGCTAAAGCAAATGCTTGAATAATCGTTCTAAGAGCACTAGCATTTTTACCATTCTTACCTATAATATTTTTCATTTCTGATGCTGGAACAATTATTTCAATTATCTTAGTATCTTCATCAGAATCAAAACATTCTACTTTAACAGAATCTGGTTCTTTAACTAATGCTTTAACTAAAAAATCCGTATACTCAACAATACCCATATTACTTACCTTTTTTTGCTTCATTAAATTCTTTTAAAATACCTTCTTTTTTAAGAAGTGCTTTAACAGTATCAGTTGGTTGAGCTCCATTATTTAACCACTTTATTGCTATTTCTTTATCAATTTTTATTTCTGCAGGATTAGCAACTGGATTATATGTTCCAACAGTTTCGATAAAACGTCCATCTCTTGGGCTTCTTGAATCTGCAGCAACTATACGATAAAATGGTTTTTGTTTAGCTCCCATTCTTTTTAATCTTAATTTTACAGCCATATTCTCTCCTCCTTCATTAAGCTATAAATAATTTATCACAATTAACAATATGTGTCAACCATTTTTTGTTGACACATTATTTGTGTGCTCTTATCAAACTTAATTCCTTTTCTATAAATTTTTCTTTATCAGCAACAAGTTTCTGCATACTATTTAAAAAATCTTGATACTTTTGGTCCGGAAAATACATCTTAGCATATCCCCCCTTACCATATTTTGATGCTAACTTTTTATATGCGTATTCAATTATATCTAAATCGCTTAGATTCTCATCTTTATGTTTATTGCGTTGAAACAAAATAATTCCCCAAAGAGCAATATCAATATCTATGGCTCTATCCGCCGATGATACTAATTTACCATAAACACTTCTTGCTTCATACTCTAAACTTGCTCGATGATCAATAATAGCTTCATAAATAATTTGTCTATCTTCATCACTGAAAAAATACTTCATTACCTCATCTTGATAAAACATATCCGCAGAAACTTGTTCATGATTCTCAGAATCAACTTTATATCCCAAATCATGAAATGCCGCAATAACATAAACCATATTAGGATTCAAATTTAAATGAAATAATTCATTTAATTCAAAACTCCTACTTATTACATTCTTAATATGTTCTATCCTGTGTCCTTCGATATTTGTATCATATTGTGGAAATATCTTGTCCTTAATATACTTAACTATATTTTCGTTTAAACCCATGACTGTTTCCTCCCTTTCTGTCTAATATATCATAAATTTAAGTATTTAAAAAGCATCAATTCGATGCTTCATTTAAATAGTCTTCATTTATTTCATCTAATACTGACTCATCTGATTCATCAAAAATTTCTTCATAATCATCTTCATCATCCTCTACACTAACCTTTACTTTAGTATCTCCCACTATTTCAACTCCTAATTCCTTTTCAATATCAAGTTTAACAGTTGTTCCTTCAACATTTACATTAGAAACCGTCGGCTGACGAAGACATCTCACAATTATTTCTGATGCATCTGCTAAATTATGATCTTCCTTTAAAGGAATATTCATCGTATCACTATAAGTAAAGTTTCTAGTTGTTACTGCTGTACTTTTATCCCCATTATATGAATACCAAACATTGACATCAAATGAGCCATTAACTATAACTTTACCACTAGACCCTTTTGTTCCATTAAATTTATGATTGATTACCCAACAACCTAAAACAGTATTTGGTATTTCTTCTGGTTCCAAAGAAAATGTATTACCACTTGTTTTTTTTGCCTTACCAATTACTGCTTTTGTAACTATTTCCTTAAAACTAGACATAAAATCACCTTCCTAATTAAATATATGCAACATCTAGACTTTTGAACACATTATTGCTATAATATAGATAAATAAATGGAGGAACTATGAAAATATTTATTATAAGTATAATTTTACTTACCTTATTAACTGGTTGTACTAAAGAAGAAAGTATATTTAACCCCCAAGAAGAACCAACTTTAACTGAAGAAGAAAAAAGAAATATCGAAGTTATCAATCATTTAAACGATTTAATTGCCAATTCTAATACCAATCGTTCATTTACTTATGTAATCACTATCGATGATGACACATATACATATTCCGGAGAAATATTTGAAAATGTAACTAAAGGAACTTACACTCACAACAATACAACTACCAACTATCAAATTGAAAACTCTAAAGTTTATGATTCTACTACTTTAGAAGAAATAGATATTTATGGTAATATCAATACAGAGTTAATAAATATAACTCATTATCAAATTAGTAGTAATTCCTATACTTGTACCATGAATACAAATACTGCAATATGTCAAGCCAAAGGCCCTAATCATAACATAACATTTACCTTTGATGATAAACACATAACTAATATAGTTTATACTGAAGGAGAAAATATTAATTACAATCTAACTTATAGTAATTTTGATAATATCGAATTTATTCCCAAAATTACCTATAACTATCTAAATCTAACCTATAATAAAACCAACAACATAAAAAAAGAAACATTATTAAATGATTACAACAAACCATATAATATCTATTACTACTATGTAAATAATGTCACTATAGAAATTGATAATAAAAAAATTCCTATCACTGATACTATCGAAATTTTTAGCACACCTATGTATATCCTAGATTATAGCAAATATATTATTGATACTGACAATATTAGTAAAGTTGAATTATATATTTATGAAAATGATTTTATAATCATAATTATTAATAATAAGAAAGAAGGTTATTCATATTATCTGTCTACTTACAACTACACCGAAGAAATTTTACAAGACTTTGTTGCCATTAACTAACTTAAATGATACAATTAACATGGTGATGATTTATGAAAGATGATTGTTTATTTTGTAAAATTGCAAATAAAAAAGTAGATGCTAAAATACTATATGAAGATGAAGACTTGATGGTAATTCTAGATGCTTATCCTGATACTGATGGCCATACTTTAGTGATACCTAAAAAACATTATGAAGATATTTATAGCATAGATCCTGAAGTATTTTTAAAAATATTTACTACCGGCAAAGAAAAAGCCCAAACTTTAATGAACAAATTAGATAAAAATTCATTAACATTTTTAGTAAATTATGGTGATGCTCAAGCCATCAAACATTTCCATTTACATTTACTACCTGATTTTATGCATAAAGAACACAAATATAGTAAAGAAGAAATATATGATAAATTAATGAAGGATTGATTATGACAAGAAGAAAAAAGAAGTTAAAAAAGAAAGCAATATTTAGCACAATTATCCTATTAGCTATCGTATTAGTTGGAGCATTTTTAGGTTACAATTACTTATTTAATGATGATTCATCAAACAATTCAACTAACAATAACAATAATAATGGTAACAACAATCAAGTAGAAAAACCAAAAGAAAATGAAGTATATAACCTTAGTTTATTAGCCACTGGTGATGCTTTAATTCACAATGCTGTATATTGGGAATATGCTATTGGGGATAAAAATACTGGCCCATATAATTTTGATGGAGCTTTAGATTATGTAAGAGATATTGTATCCGAATACGATATTGCTTATTATAATCAAGAAACTCCTTTTGCTGGAGGAAATCCATCAGGATACCCAAGATTTTCTACTCCAACAGAATTTGGTGATGCGATGATTAAGGCTGGATTTAATATGGTTTCTCTAGCCACCAATCATACAATGGATAAAGGAGAAAATGGTGTTCTAAATTTCTACAATTATTTTAAAGATAAAGATGATATAGTTTATAATGGTATAGCTGATAGTGAAGAATCTCGTAACAATTTTATAATTGGTGAAAAAAACAATATAACTTATACAATGCTATCTTATACTACTTCGACGAATGGTTTACCAGTTCCTTCTGGAAAAGATTACTTAGTAAATGTTTATGATGAAGAACAAGTTAAAGAAGATATTGAAGCAGTAAGAGATAAAGTTGATGTATTAATTGTAGCAATGCACTGGGGTGTAGAATATGCTACTAATCCAAATGATAGTCAAAAAGAAATAGCACAGTATCTAGCAGACCTTGGAGTAGACATTATTATAGGATGTCACCCTCACGTTCTTCAACCTATTACTTGGATTGACGATACATTAGTAATGTATTCTTTAGGTAATTTTATATCTAATCAATATGGAACAGATGATTACAACAAACTAGTTGGATTCATGGCAACTCTCGATATAACAAAAACAGTTACTCCGGAAGGAGAAGTAACCATTGATATAGGTAACCTAGGTGGAGAATTAATATTTACCAAATATAATGGTAATCCAATTACAACATCTAACCATGATGGTCATGTCGTAATACCATTTAGTAAAATGACTGATGATAGATACCTAAGTGATTACCAAAGAATATATGAAAAATACTCAGGAATACTCGAAAGTATGGGAACAGATTTAAACATAGTTCCTCTACCATCATAAAAAGTGCAAGATGTTGCACTTTTTTTATTATATTTTTGCTTCCATGTCGAATTTTGACGGACACTTTTTCTTGCATTTGTATTTACATTACTTTAGAATAAATAACCGTTACCGGAGAGTGTTGTGCTGATGCAACTGAGTAATTTCTTTGCTACTCAAACATTGGGGGTTTTGGAAAGAAAGGGGCAAAAGATATGAACAAAGAAGAAAATAAAAGTACTCTTTTAGTAATAATAATCTTATTAATTGTAGTAATACTACGTTTAATATAGAAAAATAGACACTAGCCTTGTTCAGGTATAGTGTCTCAAACCAAAAATTTGCAGGCATTATCCACTAGGGGTAACACTTACATGTATAATATAACAAATTTATATGTTTTTTTCAAGTATATTCAATATCGAACTTTGTCGAACAAACTTATATTATACTTTAAAATAAATTTACCTATAGAAATTAAGTAATTATATTCCCCTTTCATTCTTTAATTGCTTTAAATAACTTACTCCAAACTTTACCACTTGAATAATTTAAAATACCAGCCTTGTAAACTCTCAATCCAAATTTAAGTAATACATATATGAATAAAATTAATATAACAACTGATATTATTACATCAATTATTGTAATTTGTCCTAAAACAAATAATGTCGGCGAAATAAACACTGATAAGAAAGGAATATAAGAAATTATTCTAATAAATATAGAACCATCAAACATTGCTGACATAATTGCTAAATAATAACCTGCAACTGAAATAAGCATTATTGGAGTTTGCAATTGATTAAAATCTTCAATATTGACAGTCATTGAAGCAAGTATCCCCGCCACTAAAGCATAAGCTACAAATGATAAAATAATTAATATCAATGTAATGGGAATAACTAATATTAAAGTATTAGTAAGACCACTAGAGTTAATCATTCCAAAAATACTGCTAATATCAAAACCTAACGAATCTCCCCCCAAAGATAAACTGACTAAATAAGCAATTACACAATAAATAATTAATAAAACACCTTGTAAAATTACAAATAAATTACTAGCTAAAACTTTCGACATCAAATGTGCCTTCGGAGAAACATTAGCAATAATTATTTCCATACTTCTAGTAGTCTTTTCTTCACATATTTCTCCCCCAACCATTTGCACTAAGAAAACAATTAACATAAAAAATGGAAGAATAAGAGTTGGAAATATACTACTCATAACCATATCCATATTTTCATCAGTAGTTGCTTCCTCATTTAATATTGTTCTATCTATTGTAATACTAGCTGATATATTTGCCAAAATTTCAGGATCAATATTAGAATTAATCATTCCAATAGTTGTCTTTGTACTATTCAATGCTTGTAATATTATTTGATAAGTTAAATTATCTATCTTATCATTGCTAATTAACTCAGCCTTTAAATATTCTACTTCATCACTGTTTAAAACAATTACTAATTGATTATCTTCTAAAGATTCTTTTATACTATCAATATCATCATTTGCAGTACTTACTTCAAAATTTTCATCTTCTGCATAAACATTTAAATTTTCTTCAAATAGCTGATAAGCATTAGCGTTATCAACCACAATAATATTTGTGTTATTTTCAAAATCTCCACCAAAAAATTCAATTATTGAAGAAATATTTAATAAAGCTACTATTGCTATTAAAAGAATTACATTAGTTACAATAAACCATTTAGATTTTACTTTCTTATTAAAACTAAGTTTAGTTAAATACCAAAATTTTTTATTCATGAATACCTCCAACACTTGCTATAAATATTTCATTTAAACTTGGACTTACTACATCATATTTAGTTATATTAGAATTTTTTATAATATTGAATACCTTCGGAGCAACTTCCTTATTAGCAATTTTCACTTCTAATTCTCCCCTAGTTTTTTCAACACTTATAACTCCCTTAAGTTTCTTAATTGCTGAAATATCGATATCTTCTCCTTTAATCATTATATTTTTCTTAGCATAATTTTCTTTAATATCATCTAATTTGCCATCTAATATAGTATTCCCTTTAACAAGTAATATAAGTTTTTCACAAAAATCTTCAATATATTCCATTTGATGTGATGAGAATATAATTGAACAACCCTTTTCTTTCAAATAATATATAGCATCTTTCATAAGTTTAACATTAATTGGATCTAATCCTGTAAAAGGTTCATCAAGTATCAATAGTTTTGGTTCATTGATGATAGCTGAGATAAACTGAATCTTTTGCTGATTACCTTTAGATAATTCTTTAATCTTTCTATTTTTATAAGAAGTTATTTCAAATTTTTCTAACCAATAATCAAGTCTTTTATCAATTGTATCTTTATCCAATCCTTTTAATGTACCATAAAATTCAATTTGTTCTTGAACAGTTAACTTAGTTAGTAAACTTCGCTCTTCTGTAACAAAACCAATATTATCAGTTTCACTATAATCAATTTTCTTACCATCTAAAGTAACTTTTCCTTCATTAGCATCTATTAGTCCCATAATAATTCTAAATGTCGTTGTCTTACCAGCACCATTTTCACCCAAAAGACCAAATATTTCGCCAGCATCGACAGTAAAAGATAAATTATTAACAGCTACATTTTCACCATATTTTTTAGTAATATTTTCCACTTTTAACATATAATACCTCCGTTAGTATTATCTCATATATAACAAATAAAAAAAAGAGGTAACCCTCTTTAATAAAATGCTCCGCCCCAAATAATGGCAAGCAGTATGAATAATATTAAAACAATAAAAGCATAATTTGCTGTAAATCCATTACCACCACATGGGTCGCAGTCTTTTCTTGGACAACTCATTTTAAAACCTCCTTTAATCTATTTAAATAAAGGCCCCTACTATAATTATTAAAAGAATAAACAATACTAAAATTATAGCAGCACCTAGGCCATTTCCACAATGATTCATAAAACTTTCCTCCTTTATTTGTCTTTTCATTAGTATCTTATGGTAAGTTTATAGAAGTGTGAGTGCTTTTTCCTGTGAAAATATAGTGATTTTCTTGTATTTAATTATAATTCTTGCTATAATATTTCTGGAAAAGGAGATATTATGAAGAAAAAAATAATTGGATTATGTGCTATTTTACTTCTTGCTAGTGGTTGTGGTAAAGTACCTACATTAGAAAATGGTCAAGAAGCAATCGTAACTTTTGAAAATGGCGAAATGATTAGTGTCGATGACTTTTATCAAATGATTAAAGATGATTTTGGTTTACAAGCTCTAATCACAATGATTGATACTTATGTATTAGAAACTGAATTTGCTGATTATAAGGATACAGCAAGAGAATCTGGAGATGCTATGGTTGATGCTTATATCGAATCATATGGTGGTGAAGATGCCTTACTTGCTCAACTTCAACAATTAGGTTATCAAACTATAGATGCTTACCGTGATTACTGGTATCTATCAATGTTACAAAGTCATGCTATCGAAGAATATGCTAAAGATCAAATAACTGATGAACAAATTCAAGAATACTATGATAATGATGTTATTGGAGACATGGAAATTAACCATATTTTAATTACTCCAAATGTTGATGAAGACGCAACTGATGAAGAAACCGATGCTGCTGAAGAAGAAGCACAAGCAACTGTTGAAGAAATAATAGCTAAACTTGATGAAGCTAAAGCAAATGGTGAAGATATCGAAGAGATTTTCGGAGAACTTGCTGCTGAATACTCAGAAGATGAATCTACAAAAGACGATAATGGTTCATTAGGAAGAATTAATTACGGTAGTGATTTAGGAAGTGAATATGATGAACTAGTTGCAGCTGCTGCTGAACTTGCAGATGGCGAATATTCTACTGAAGTCATTACTACTGAACTAGGATACCATGTAATATTAAGAGTAAAAAGTTATGAAAAAGAAGCTTTAGATGATTTAAAAGATGAAATTCTTCAAACTTTAGCAGAAGAATATGTAAATGATAATGCAGATGCTGGGCTTAATGCTTTACAACATTACAGAAGAGAATATGGAATGGAAATCCAAGATGATGAAATAAATAGACAATATTCAAACTATATTCAAAGCTTATTACTACAAATTCAAGAATCCTCAAGTAGTAATTAAACAAACTTATAAAGCGATTGATTTTAAAATCATCGCTTTTTAGTTGCAAGAAAAAACTAACCATAAGGTTAGCCGTTAGTAGATCCTATATCTTCTGCTTTACAATCTCCAAAAGGATCAAACAAACAATCTGTACAATCCGTAAACTCTGAATCAGAGAAAGCTTCGCTTGCCCCATTTACTAAGGATAATAAGAAATTAAGTATTGTTGGAATTAAAAATATTATTATTGCAATTAATATTCTCTTAATCAAAGATACAACTGCTTCTTTCGGCGCTTTATCATCGCTTGATATTGTAGCTTTAGCAAAATCAACAGTACCTAAAATAATCAATAACAATGGGACTACTAACTTAGCTACATAAAGTATATAACCTACTATTTGAAATGTTTTACGAACACCCTTTTGTTCGCAAAAATTTATTTCTTCAATTTCCAATCCCAATTGTTCATTACCTATGCCATCATCAACTATTGGTGCATCAGGATCATATTCCTCTGCTTCTCCCATTTCAATACTTCCTTGGGTCTCATCATCATCATATGCTGCAATATAATATACTGTAGAATCATAATTAATTTTAATATTTTTAATAGAATAATCACCATTATTATTACTATAAATTCTCTCAGGATTTAATATTATATATGTGTTATTATTATATGTAGTTGTAAGACCATTGCTATCCCTAGCAGTTGAACCACCATACATAGAATTTTGATCAGTTATCACAAAATATCTCCCAACAGTATTATTGCTCAAAGATTCAAATCCTAATTCTATATTTACAGTATTACCTAAAATTTCTTTAGAAAATGTTTTACAGTATATGGCACTTTCAATATGACATTTTCCAGAATCCTCATCATCTTGCGAATTACTAGAACTATCATTATTCCCCGATGAACTTCTAGTAGAATATGTATAACATGTTTGATTAGATGGACACGTATCATCAATAAAGTAATCTCCATTTGAATACATATAAAGATTACTTGGACAAGTATTAGTAACTGAATAATTATCTAGGAATGAAGCATAATCAAAATTATTATAATAAAGTCTAAAACCATTTACTTCATGATAATTTTGAAAACTATTACTATTTACAATTAAATTGCTTCCACCGTTATTATAAGATGCATATATTCCTCTATTACTTCCCGAAAAAGTTATAGATGTTATGTAATTACTAGGAGTAGAAGCACTAATTAAAGAATAAGAACAATTAATTCCTTCATCTAAAATATCTTTATATTCCGAATAAATATCATCCCAATTTTCACAACCGCACAACATTAACATAAAAACAAATAACACAATTACTTTTATTTTCATTTCGTTCACTCTCTTTGCTTAAATTATAACATAATCATTATAAACAAGTCTATAAATAATTATTTATATCGATATTGTAATCAAAACCTTTACTATAAAGATACATTTTAACTTTTAATTCTAAATCTTTCCCTTGATATTTCTTACTACATTTTTTTATTGCTTTATTTATTTCCTTATTTAATATTTCTTCATCATTTTGATAATCAATATTATTAAGCAATTTATTAATCATTTCTAGATTATATCCTAAATTAATTAAATCACTTTTTATTTTATTAATTAACATTTTCTTAGATAAATTATGATTAGACTTTATTTTTTTATTTATAATTTTTATTATTTTTTCTTCCCATAAATCATTACAGTATTTATCTATATATGTATTAACAATTTCCTCTTTAAATCCTAGTTTAATCAATTCCTGTCTAATTTTTCTAGGTCCTTTCAATGTTAAATTCACTTGATCACTAATATATGCTTTTATATAAATATCATCATTTAAATATTTTTGGTTTTCTAATCTCTTTATAGTATTTAATACAACATTATTAGTATACCCTAACTTTTTTAATTTATCTTCTATTTCTTTTTTAGTTCGAAGTTTTGCTTTAATATAACTTAATGCTTTATAATATGCCGCTGATTCATTATTAAACGCTAACATCTCCTGTAAAGTTTTATCATCAAAAGTCTTATTTACCAATAAGTTATATTTAATTATTGTATCATCATAAAAACTTAGTGAAGTATTATCACTAAGTAATATTTGATATAGATTATTTTTTTTCTTGCTTATTTTTTTTATCTCCATTAGTTATTTTCTTTCGTTATATAAGCCTTACATGCATCATCCAAGTCTTTAGCCAAATCTTCCATTACTTTATAATCTTTACTGCGACATCCTGATGCAAACTTATGTCCTCCCCCATTATATTTACTAGCCACTTCATTTATAACTGGTCCACGACTTCTAATATTTGCTTTGTATATTTCATTTCGCTCATCATAAACAACAAACATCCAACATAATAGTTCTTTGATAAAGTAAAAATCATTTACTTGATTTGAAACAATTGTTGCTTCAACATTATACTTCTTTAAATCTTCTGCTGATACATAAATAAATCCAAAATAATTATCACTTATTTCGATATGATTAATTAAAAAAGCTCTAAATTTTTCTTCAACAATACTTCTTTCATATAAGTTATCATATAAAGGTACAAAGTCAATTTTACTAGTTGTAAGTAAATTATAAACCGTTTTAAATGTTTCTGTACTAGTATTTTGTAGTAAAAATCTATCACTATCAAAAACCATTCCTGTATATAGATTCTCAGCAATCTTTTGATCCATTACTAACTTAGTTTCCATAATCAAATTAGCAATCATTTCACAAGTACTACTCATTGCCTCATCCGTCCAGTCGACATCTCCGATAATATCTTCTGCTGGATGATGATCTATTTTTAATATCGCTTGATACTCCAAACCTTCAATACCATCAACTCGAAAAAAGTTTGGAACATCTAATACTATTAATAAAGGATTATTTAATTCAGTTAAATCTGGTTTATCTAAATTCCCAAGATATTTAAACTTTGAAACTCCTGCCCCAATAGCATAAACTTTTTTATCAGGAAAAGTAAGTCTGATAGAATCTCTTAATGCTATTTGACTAGCAATAGCATCTGGATCGGGTCCAATATGTCTAGCCAGTACTATTTCATCATAATCTTTGATTATCTTAAATATTTTTTTGTATAATTCTCTTTTAATTATACTCACCACTTTCTAATTTCCTTTTTGTGCAAGCTCCATTGTATCAATAGCAATCATCAATTCTTCATTAGTTGGAACTACATAAACTGGTATTTTAGAGTTATCAGTTGTAATAAGTCTAAATTCTCCTCTAAAATCATTCTTAGATTCATCAATTTCTACTCCTAGTGAAGAAATACGATCCAAAATCATCTTTCGCATTGGTTTACTATTTTCACCAACTCCAGCAGTTAAACAAATAACATCAGCCCCATTTAATAAATTATTATACATAGCAATATAATTAGCAATCTTTTGGGCATATATTTCTTGAGCCAAAATTGCTCTTTCATTACCCTCATCAGCAGCTACTTCAACATCTCTTGAATCACTACTTACTCCGCTTACTCCAAGTAATCCACTTTTCTTATTAAGTTCATTTGTAAGTTCACTTAATGACTTTCCAGTCTTCTTATTCATATATTCTAAGATACTAGCATCGATATCTCCACTACGAGTTCCCATCATAATACCTGCAAGTGGTGTAAATCCCATAGATGTATCTACAACTTTACCTGAATCTATCGCCGTAACGCTACCACCATTACCAATATGACAAGAAATTACCTTTAAATCATTTCTTTCAAAATATTCGCTAATAGTTTTATTGATAAATCTATGGCTTGTTCCATGGAATCCATACTTTCTTACTTGATATTCCTCATACCATTCATATGGTACTGGATATAAATATTCAGTTGCAGCCATAGTTGTATGAAAAGCCGTATCAAATACACCTACTTGAATAACTCCAGGTAAGACTTCCATAAATGCTCTAACTCCCATAATATTTGCAGGATTATGAAGCGGCGCCAAATCATTATATTTAGATATTCTTTCTAAAATATCTTCATTTAAAACTACAGATGCTGTAAATTCTTGACCGCCATGAACTAATCTATGACCTACTCCTTCAATATCACTCAAAGAACTAATAATATTTAAATTGACTAATTCATCCATTAAAACTTTTACTGCAACAGCGTGATCAGCAAGATCACTTTCTTTAGTAATTTTTTCACCATTATATTTAATAGTATAAAAACTACCATCAAGACCAATTTTTTCAAAATAGCCACTAGCAATAACTTCTTGTGCTGGCATTTCAATCAATGTAAATTTAAGTGATGAAGAACCAGCATTTACTGATAATATTTTCATTTATTTTCACCTCCCTTTTATTATACAAAAAAAAAGATATTTTTACTATCCTTTTCCTGAAAATTCCTTATTTTTTACGTTATTTTGATTGGTATAAGTTACTTTCTTATCATAATCAATTACTCTTCTCAAACTACTTTCCAAATTATATCCATAAGGATTACTTAATTCCATTGCTAACTTTTCTAATCTACTACTATTAGTTACATCATACCCTTTATAATAGTAGTCACTTGCTTTAAACATAACATCACCACTATTATTATGGTAATATTTATATTTTTTAAACATTTATCATTTTATTTTCAATTTGTTCTCTTAATATTAAACTTTTTTATTCTTTACAATATATCTTCGTAAGTCTTATCTTCTTCTACACCAACACAAATTACTTCATGTCCCTTTATTGCTTCATGAATCAACTCTTTATATGGTATTAATTTTTCATATTCTTGTGCTTTTATACTACTTGGATTAATTACTGGATGATCCGGAACAAAAATAGTACAACAATCTTCATAAGGTAAAGTACTTATATCATATGTTCCAATTTTTTTTGCCAAATCTATTATCTCTAATTTATCAAAACAAGCTACTGGTCTTATCACCGGCATCTTTACTACTTCATTAATAACTCGCATACTTGTTAAAGTTTGACTGGCAACTTGCCCAATAGATTCCCCATTAACTAGTATATTACATTTATTATTATGAGCAATAATAGCACTAATCCGATACATCATTCTACGCATTATTGTAATCAAATACTCATGGGGAATATTTTTAAGAATTTCTTCTTGAATGTGCGTAAAATTAATTACATGTAATTTAACTTGCGAATTATATTTAGCAAGTACTCGTGATAACTTAATTACTTTTTCTTTAGCAAATTCACTAGTGTGCGGCGGACTTTCAAAATAGATTCCTTCTATTTTTACTCCTCTTTTAATAGTAAGGTAACCTGCAACTGGAGAATCAATTCCTCCACTTAACATGAGAAGACCCTTACCAAGTGTTCCAACTGGATAACCTCCAAGACCAGATAAGCCATTAAAATAATAAAGTACTTCATTTTTTCTAATTTCTACACTTACTAAAAGTTCTGGATTATGAACATCGACACTTATTCCTTCAATATTTTTTAAAATATGCCCTCCGATAGTTCTACTAACTTCCATACTATTTATTGGATAATTTTTATCACTTCTTTTAGTAACTACTTTAAAAGTTTTAAACTCTTTATCTTTAATTAATTCTAAAACATGTTCCTTTATATTAGTTATTTCTCTTTCATCACTTATATAACCTACAATTACTTCATGTATTCCAAAAATACATTTTAATCTTTCAACAGTCTTTTCAATATCTTCTTCATTTACTTCAATAAACATTCTACCAAAATCATAAGTAATTGTATGTTTTATATCACTTAAATTATTACTTATATTATTCTTTAAAGATTTTAAGAAATAATTAATATTATCTTTCTTAGTTGAAAGCTCTCCATATTTAATAATTATAATATGTTTCATAAATCCCCCTATCTAACCATACTTAATTTTTCATATACTTCTTTAAATATACTTAAAAATTTATTTACTTCCTCCGTTGTTGTAACATAAGACAAACTAATTCTTATTGTATGTTTGCTTCTTTTCACATCATCATATATCGCAGCTACACTATGAGATACTTCCCCACTAGCACAAGCCGTATTAGTACTTACATATATTTCATATTTTTCCAAAGCATGAATCATCGTTTCTGGCATGACATTCATAATACTAATATTTAATATGTGCGGAATTGAATACTTAGTTTTATTAATTTTAATATTAGGATACTTTTCCATAACATTTACTATTTTATCATTTAATAATCCCACAAATCTTTCTCTTTTTTCCAAATCATTACAAGCAAGTCTGACTGCTTTTGATAATGCAGCAATCAAAGGAAGTGGTGGTGTCCCTGGTTTTAAATCATTACTCTTACCAGAACCATAGATAAGTGGTGTTATTTTTACCATACTACTTTTATAAAGAAATCCAATCCCTTTAGAGCCAAATATCTTATGGGCTGACATACTTGCCAAATCGACATCATGAAAATTAACTGGCACTTTTCCAATTGCTTGAGTCATATCAGAATGAAAAATTGTCGCAATATTTTCTTTTTTAATGATTTGTCTTATCATTTTAAGTGGCTGACGAACTCCAGTTTCCGAGTTTACTGCACAGATACTTACTAAAATTGTATCTTCTCGCACCTTTTCTTTCAAATCATCAAAATCGATCAAACCTTCTTGATCATTATTGACATAATCGATTATAAAGCCAATGCTTTTTAAATAATCGCAAATTGCATAAATCGAAGGATGTTCTAATTTTGAAACAATAATATGTTTTCCCTTTTTGTGATGTGCCATAGCAACCCCAATTAAAGCCATATTATTAGCCTCAGTTGCTCCACTAGTATAAACGATTTCATTACTATTAACCCCAAAAATATCGGCGATTTGCTTCGTCGCACTTTCTAACAAATCCGCCGATTTTTTCCCTAAAGAATGAATTGAATTGGCATTACCAATAAATTCCTTAGTAACTTTCGAAATTGTATCTAACACTTCATAAGATACTGGAGTGGTAGCACTATAATCCAAATATATCATAGCATTTCCTCCCTAATTACCTGATGCCCTTAAATCTTCGGCTTGTTTAATATAAGCATCACAAGAACCACTAGTTGGATCAAGTAAACATGTTTCACATGCTTCAATCTCATTTAAACCACCAGTAATATTATCAATCATATCAAAGATTACTTTAACAATAGTTGGAACAAAGAAAATTGCCATACCTACAATTGCTCTTTTTAAAAGTGATACGGCAGCACCTTTAACACCTTTATCATCGCCACTTAACACGGCTTTAACAAAATCAATTACCCCAAAAACAATAATAATTATTGGTATTAGTATTTTTAAAACAAATATTCCATATCCAACAAATTGCCATATAGCTGAAGTTCTTACACAAAACTGTGGATCTGTCGTAGCAGCCATAGCATCAGGCATAAAAATACCAAAACCTAAAAAGATAGTTACCAAAAACAAAAATTTCTTCTTCATAATATCTCCTACTTATATTCTTCTAGCAAACGTTTATGGATACCAGGTTCAACAATATTTATGGCATTTATGGCATTTTCCAAACTACTCTTGAAGTTACCTTTAGCAAACATATTTTCTGCCTTTACCAATCCAAAATCAACTTCTTTATTTGTTACACGATACCTATTTCCATAAACAATTGCTACCTCTGCCATTCTCGCGGTTTTAACCGTTTCATTAATCGTATTATAAACTTTTAAAACCAAATCCCTAGCCGTATCAACTCGTAAATTTAAAATTTTAATCGAAATTGGTCTTTTATCTAAAGCTTTAATAAGCTCATCAATTGCTTCCATCGCCTCTGCTAGTTCAACATAATAATTTTTAGGTACTGCTGGTAATTTAAATGAACGAATTTTATCTTTTGTTTGATTTAAAATCTTCTTAATTTCTTCAAGTTGTTCTCTTGCTCGAAGTTCATCTTCTTTTAAACTTCCCAAAGTCTTCAAAGCACCATTTAATTTTTCTTCCGTCTTAACCAATTTAGAATTAATAATTTCCATTTCTCGAGCCAACTTAGAATAAGATAAAATATGACTTCTTGCAACATCAACTATTTTATCATAACTTGCCCGAATATTCATTATTTCTTGTTTAATTTCTGCAATAACTGCCACTTCATCATCAGTTAAATCATAACTATATTTAATATCATCTATCTTTTTATATAATTCATTGTTTACTTTTTCTAACTTAGTAGCCTTAATTAAAATACTTCTACTATAATCTTCATATATTTTTTTACTTATTCTTTCTTTATCAAAATCATTATATAAAGAATCAAAATAATCATGCATTGTTTTAAGTTCAAATAATGAATCCTCAATATTTAAAACGTTTAATCTTTGAAATATATCTTGAATTTTTTTATCAGCTTCTGCTATATTATAGTCAATATTTAAATATTCCAAATTGTAGCCTTCCCGCGTCATCTTTTCAACTATATTCTTTATATCTTCTATCTTTTTAGGAATTAAATTTTTACCTAAATTTACTATTGGTCTCGTTTCATCTACAACAACTTTTAAATTATCGATAATATCGGCAATTGCCTTAACAATTTTACCTACTTCAGTATAGGCATTTTGTTCCATCGCAACTTCAAAAGTTTGAAATAGCTTATCAACATTTTCAAATTGTAATTCTATCGGCACTTTAATTAATGCATAATCTTCTTCATAATCTTTGTAATTAGCAACAATTTCACGATATTGTGCCTTAAGTTTTGTAATTGTTTCTCTATTTCTTTCTTCACTTAATGTAACATCTTTTATTTCATCTAGTAAAAAAGAAGCCTTAGTCTTTAAATTATTTAAATCAAAATCCGCTTTTAAAATAAGACCTTTTAACTCTTTAAAGTTTCGATCTTCAAATAATTCTTCAATCTCATTAATTGTATCTGTTATCTTCGGCATTTCAACATCTCGAATATTATTAAATCTTTTTTTCCAATCATCTAATTTTGCCCGCATTTCATCATTATTAACTAAAGCTTCAACTTTATTTAATTCCGAAAGCATACTTGCTGAAATAACCAAATTCTTTTCCTTTTCTAATTCATCTATTTGTTTCTTTAATTTATTTTTTTCTTTACGATTTATTAAATTTAAAATAACAATCACGACTATAACAGTTACTATATAATAAGCAACCGCTAGTAACAAAAAAGTTGTTCTTCCCATTACATTCACCTTACTACAACTAGTTTACCATATAATCGACAATTTTTAAAGACAATTTAAAATTTGCATATAAAAAATTTAAGTACATATACTTTACTAGATTAACGGAGGCGAATATGATAAACAAACAAAATCTTTGGTTTATAACATTATTTTCATTAATTTTAGTATTAGGAATTTATTATGTCAGTATGGGTGATGAGACAATCAGCGTTCTAGCTGGAGATAATGATGTAAGTGAAGTTGTTGAGGTTAGTGAATCAGATGTAATTGTAGCCCTACAAGTTGAAGATGATGAATCAGTATTAAAACAAATGACGGAATACCAAAATATTTTATTAGATGCTGAGGCAACTATCGAAGAAAAAAATGATGCATACAATGCCCTACAAGCTTTAAGTAATTCTCAAAGTGAATGTGAAAAGATTGAAAAACTAATAACTGATGAATATAAATATGATAACTTTGTCAAAATTGAAGGAGACACTATAAGTATTGTCATTGCCTCAAGTAAACACGATAAGGAACTAGCTAATAAAATAATCAGATCAGTCCAAAGTCTTTATGACACCCAAAAATATATTACCGTAAAATTTGAATAATTACATAAACCCGCACGCTTAACTAAATGCTTCATAAAATATTATGAAGCTATTTTAGTTTAGGGAGGATAATATGAACAAGAAGATATTAACCGATAGAGAACAAGAAGTTTTCGAATTATTAGTATTAAACAAAACAACTACAGAAATTGCTGAATTTTTAGGAATAAGCGAAAAAACAGTTCGCAATCATATATCTAACACTATCCAAAAACTAGGAGTCAAAGGAAGAGCCCAAGCTGTAGTTGAACTAATAAAATTAGGTGAAATAACAATTTAATTAAGACTTCGGTCTTTTTTTTATTGATTATAATATAATTAAACAGGTGAGATTATGTTAAAAAAATCATCTTTAAGAAGAATCATGGTAGCAACCCTTGCTCTATTTATTTTACTTATTATTTACTTTTTCCCCACAACTACGCCGATTGAAGAATCACTATCCTATATTGAAAAACAAGAAATGCCTATATTTCTCGTTGATAGTTTAGAATATATTGCTAGAACATCAATTGTTCAAGAAAGCAAAACAACCGACGAACTAATTTTAGAGGTAATTGAATCACTTACTATAGGTAGTGAAAAATCAAGTTATATTCGAGATGGCTTTAAAGGAATTATCCCCGAAGGGACCAAAGTTCTTGATACCAATCTCGAAAATGGTATTTTGACAATTAACTTTAACAAAAATTTTTTAAATGTCTCTATTAAGGATGAAGAAAAAATGTTAGAAGCCTTAATATATTCTATTTTAGAAATTTCAGGAATAAAAAAACTAAGTATTGAAGTTGAAGGAGAAAAATTAAAAAATTTACCAAACTCTAAGAAAAAACTACCAGAATTTCTAGATAAAAATTATGGAGTTAACAAAATATATAATTTAGATTCCATCAAAGACACTAGCAAAACTACTATTTATTATCTTAGTAAACATAATGATTATTATTACTATGTTCCAGTAACTAAAGTATCTAATGAAACTGGAGAAAAAGCAGAAATAATCATTAAAGAATTGAAATCTACCCCAATATATCATACTAATCTAATCAGTTATCTTGCGGCATCTACCAATCTTACAAACTACGAATTACTTGAAAATAGTATAAGTCTTTCATTTGACAATCATTTACTAGCCAACTTAAATGATGAAGATATGCTTGAAGAAGTAAAATATTCAATTGCGCTATCTTTACGTGATAGCTATGGCATTGAAGAAGTTTTATTTAATTATCCTGATAGTGACCAAGAAGTAATGGCTTTTAATTAAAATTCTCACCCTACTAAAGCAATATTCCAGATTTTTAGCTAAAATTATTTGACTTTAATCACTCAACTATTATATAATATATTCGCACAAGTTTTATGGCAGTGTTATATCGAATTATAATGTGTTTAAAACGCAATGCGGAATAAAGTATCTAGGACTGCCCTAGAAAAATTAATTTAAACTCCCTATAATTTCGGTATAACGGATAAATCTTTTGCAATATAAAGAAAGGAGATATTATGGCAAGATACACAGGACCTGCTTATAAAAAGTCTCGTCGTTTAGGTTTTTCAACATTAGAAAACGGTAAAGAACTTGCTAAAAGACCTTATGCACCAGGACAACATGGCCAAGATCGTCGTAAGAAACTTAGTGAATATGGTATCCAAATGCAAGAAAAACAAAAAGTACGTATTCTATATGGTTTAAACGAAAAACAATTTCGTCGTACTTTTGAAAGAGCATCTAAGATGAAAGGTATCGCTGGGGAAAATTTACTAGTTTTACTTGAATCAAGACTTGATAACATGGTATATCGTCTTGGAATGGCTAGAACTAGACGTAGTGCTCGTCAAATAGTAAATCATGGTCATATTTTAGTAAATGGTAAAAAGGTTGATATTCCATCATACACTACTAAAGTTGGAGATGTAATTTCTGTTAAAGAAAACTCTAAAAACCATCCAGCTATTATCGATTCACTTGAACAAAATAGAACTGTTCCAGCATTCTTAGAAATGGATAAGAAAAATTTAACTGGAAAATATTTAAGAACTCCAGAAAGAACTGAACTTAATCCAGAAATTAATGAACAACTTATCGTTGAATTCTACAACAGATAATAAAAAAAGCCAAGATTATTCTTGGTTTTCTTTTGGCTTAAATACACTAATTGCTACATTATCATTATTAATATAGTTAATAACACTTTCTAATTTTTCTTGATTAATACTAGCAACTCTAATCTTTAAATCAGTAATAATTTCTCCTTCATTAATAATATCATCTTGTATTTTCATATTAACTTGTTCAATATCTTCATAATCCAAAATAAGGGTCGCAATTGCAGCATTTCTCTTACGAACTATATCTTTTTCATCAACTTCTAAATTATCAAATTTTTCTCTAATTAGTTTTATTACTTCATCCTGATAATTAGTATTTGCAGTTATAGTTATAACCATATATTCTTCATATATATCTAAACTATAACCCATACTTGTAACAAGCCCCTTCAATATCAAATCCGACCTAAATTCACTCGTCGAACCAAAGTTAATATTAAGTATCAAATCACATAACAACTTTAAATCTATCGTTTCCACATTTTTAAATTTATTTACAGGTATTTTTAAAGAATACTTAACCCGCGGATAAGTTATTCCGACATTTTCTTCCATATAATCTTTAGTAACTTTCTTAGGTTCACTTTCACTAATAATATCCACTTCTTGAAATTCTCTAAATTCTTTTTTCGCTAAATTATCTTCAACCGTCTTTGCCATTTCATAGGGATTAAAGTTACCCGTTATCGTTAAAAACATATTTTTAGGATGATAAAACGTATCATAAACAATCTCTACATCATCTAAACTTATTTCTTTTATATCCTCTACTTCTCCCGTTATCAAATTTCGATAATTAGATTTTTGTAAAACATTTTTTAAGTTATCATAAAATATTTTAGAATATGGATCATCATTACTCATATTTGCTTCTTCAACGATTATCCCCTTTTCCTTACTAATCATTTTCTTTGTAAAATAAGGATTATACACAAAATCCAACAACAAATTTAAATTCTCTATTTTATTTTGGGTAGCAAATACAATATAAGAAGTATATTTAAAAGTTGTAAAAGCATTAGAGTCTCCCCCTATTTTTATAAACTCATCATGAGCAGTTACATCTTCTTTCATATTAAATTTGATATGTTCTAAGAAATGAGCCAGTCCATTAGGAACCGTATAAACTTTCTTACCTACTTTAAACTTAGTATGAATTGAACCATACTTCACCGACAAACTAGCAAAACAACCATTAACTTTTTCATTGACCCACATGTATACCTTTAAACCATTTTTAGTAGTATATTCATATATTTTTTCTTCTAATCCTTCTAAAACTATCTCTTTCAATTTTCTTCCCCCTTTCCTTCTAAAACATATATAGTATTAAGTTTTAATTTCTTTGCAACATCAATAACATCTTCTCTAGTAACTTTATTTATAAGTTCTTTTCTTTTATCTAAATCTGGTAAATTATCAAATATATTAAATACATAATTATTAAGTATCGAAACATTATTATCTTGTGCTAAATCCAAAGACATAACTAAATTTAGTTTAGCATCATTTAACTCATCATCACTAAAATCTCCATTAATCATATCTTTTAAACATTTCTTAACTAAACTACTAGCTTTTTTGACATTCTTATCCTCCAAAGAAACATGAATAACTAACAATTTATCATACTTCATATATAAACTACTAATGCTATAGCATAAACTATTTTCTTCTCTAATTTGTTTATATAATTTACTAGTAAGTCCTCCATTACCAAAAATATAATTAAACACTTGGAATGTTACATGTCTTGCTTCATCACTTAAATTACCAACATTATAAATCATAACCATATTGGCTTGAATATTATCTGATTTATCACTTTGTACTATTTCTTTTTTTCTTACACTATTATCAACCAACAAATCCAATGTCGCAGTATTAATATAACGATGATGAAAATATTTCTTTATTAGACTAACTACTTCATCCATATCTAAATTACCAATAACAAAAATATCACAAACACATTCTTTAAATAGAGATTTATAAGTCTTATATAAAGAACTAGGAGTAATTTTATCTACATCTTCTAAAGACCCTAAAACTGAATAACTAGTTGGACTATCCGGATTCATACTATTAAAAGCATTTCTAACTGAATACTTAAAAGAATTATCCTTAATACTATTAATATCCCTAATAATTCTTTCCTTAACAATATTAAATTGTTTTAAATCAAATTCTTCATTTACTACATTAGGTTTTAATAATAATTCAAAAGGAAGTTTAATTACGTCTTCTAAATAATTCTTATCTTCAATAAAACCCGGATTAATAAAATCAAGTATCATATTACAATTTAAAACATTACCAGTTTTAACAGTAATCGCATAAGCACTAGTTTTATAAAGTTCTTCAAAACGGACAATCAAATCTCGCCGTAACGGATATTTTTCTGATGACTCCGACAACATATCCATCAAAAATGTATAAGCACATAATTCTTCCTTAACTACCGGTTTTCGAAACATTATTTCCATATGTGCTGTTTTAAACTTATCCGTCTTTATCGTATGAACATTAAAAGAATTACATTTATACGTTTTATAAATCATTTTCCACCTCTTCCTTATTATTATCATTTTTTACATATTTATTATACTCATTAACACAATAATCATCAGTCATACCCGCAATATAATCAATTACTATTCTTTCTTTACTATTATTATTTTTATATTCTTCACTCATATTATATAAATATGATTTTATTATATTTGAATCCCGATTATTATTTTTTATATCTTCCAGATACTTATTAAATAAAGTATTAAGTATTATTTCTAACTTTTCTCTTTCTTTCTTTGTATATGCTAATGCATATATATTTTTATAATTAAAATCTTTTAATTCAACTATTGCTTTATATACTCCATCACTTAGTTTAATATAATCTTTCCCTAAACTATTTTCTATTACATCCTTAATTATAGTATTTACTATTTCTCTATTACTACTTCCTAAGTGTTTTTTTACACTATCTGGAATATCATTAAAACTGACAATATTAAGACGCATAGCATCTTCAATATCTCTTCCCAAATATGCTATTAAATCACTAATTCTAACCACACAACCTTCCAAAGTCATTGCTCTTAATTTTTTAATTATACCTCTATCTTTATAACTTAAATTATATTCTTCAAAAAATTCTTCTTTAGTTTTCTTCCTTGGTACATATTCATTTTGAGGAAGTTCCCCATTATGACACATTATAGCATCAAGTGTTTGTAAAGTAATATCTTTACCCATTCCATAATTTTCAATATACATAAGAAGTCTTACACTATGAATATTGTGATTAAAAAATCCTTCACCACAATTAAGACTTATCTTATTAAGTATTTCTTCTCCAACATGCCCGAATGGAGTATGACCTAAATCATGACCGAGTGCACTTGCCTCAATCAAGTCTTCATTTAGAGCAAGTGCCCTTCCTATAGTTCTAGCAATTTTACTAACATATTGCACGTGAATCATTCTCTTAGTCAAGTGATCATTACTTTTAAACGAAAATACTTGCGTTTTATCACTATATCTAGTAAATGCAAGTGTATATATAATTCTATCTATATCCCTAAAAAAAGGCGTTCTAAAATCATTACTTACTTTCCGTAAATATATAGCATCATCATCACATGTTGCATACTTACTTAAATATTTATTATGATTATGCATATTCCCATCCATATTTACCACCATCATAATCATAACAATTATTCGAATATTTGTCCATAATGTCGAACTTTGTCGCACTATTTTTGTTGCTTTTATACTACTTTAATTCTAGAATATTTAACTGTTACCCATAGTGGGAGCGTCTACTTTGCTTTGCTGGATTCCAGCTATCAGGGGGAACCTTGGGAGTCAGGTTTGAAAGGAAGGTGGAGTCATGAACGATAATGAATTTTATTTAGTAATGATAGTGATTATACTCGGTTTAATAGCTGATATAAAAGACAAAAGACGCTAACAATAGCGTCGAAACATAGTAGATGCTACCCACCCACTTACATATATAATATATCAAAATACATAAATTTATTCAAGTATTTTTATAAGACTTTCTCTTATTATTTCCTTCTCTTATTACATACTTATTTTCTAAAAAACTCTCGGTTTTAAATAAATTTACAATGTTTACACAATTCTTCATGTTTTTTATTATTTCTGAATCCTTGTAAAATAGTTTTATATCTTTCTTTATCCTGAATATCCTTTATATCTTCATTAAATATATTGCCTAAATTAATAATACCTTTACTATCTAAACAACAAGGTATTATGGTACCATCAACTAGTATCCCCAAGTGGTCTTTTAAAGCATAACAAGTACCTACTTCATTATAGTAATTATTATTTAGATCTGGCCAAATAAATTCCGTATCAAAATCTATAAAAATGTTTTTATCTAATGTAGTATGTCCATCTATTTTAACTTTATATTTATCCTCCAATAATTTAATTATTTTCTTTTTATATGGACTATTAACCCAAATACGATAATTAATATATGTATTATCCTTTAAATTATCAGCCACTTCCAATATATCTTGCATATATTCTTCTAAACTTTTAGTATATATTTCATTAAAACTATGTAAAGATATATTTATCTGACGAATATTTTTATTATTAATAATTTTTTTAATTAAATAACCATTAGTAGTTATATTAACAAAGTAATCTTTACTAGCCATATCAATAAATTCATTAATTAATGGATGTAATAAAGGTTCTCCCATTACATGGAAGTATAAGTAATTGGTAGTATTCTTCAATTTACTCAATATAACTTCAAAATTATCTTTACTCATAAACATTCCCTTACGAGTATTTTTAATACAAAAACTACAATTTAAATTACATAAATTAGTTATTTCGACATAAATTTTTTTCATATAATCTATTTTATCACAAAAGTTTCGGTTTAACGTATTTATTTTAAAGCTTTTTTAAGTTATAATATACATATAAGAATCGAGGGTTAATTATGGCTTTTATTGATGTTAAAAATCTATCAAAAATTTATCAAATGGGAGAAGTAAAAATTAAGGCAATTGAAAATGTAAGTTTTTCAATTGATGAAGGAGAACTTGTTGTCATACTTGGCCCATCAGGTGCCGGGAAGACAACAATATTAAACATACTTGGTGGCATGGATTCCCCAACAAGTGGAAAGATTATTGTTGATGAAACAGATATTTCCAAATATAATCGTAAAGAATTAACTAAATATCGTCGCTATGATATTGGTTTTGTCTTCCAATTTTATAATCTTGTTGGAAATCTAACAGCACTTGAGAATGTTGAACTTGCTAACCAAATTTGCAAAAATCCCAGAGATAGCAAAGAAACATTAAAAAGTGTTGGCCTAGGAGATAGAATGGATCACTTCCCTGCTCAACTTTCCGGCGGTGAACAACAAAGAGTATCCATTGCAAGAGCCCTAGCCAAAAATCCTAAAATTTTACTTTGTGATGAACCTACCGGAGCCCTAGATAGTAAGACCGGCAAAATGATTATTGAACTTTTGCAAGACACTTGTCATCAAACTAAAACCACTACTATTATCATTACTCATAATGCTATAATTGCTGAAATTGCAGATAAAGTAATAAGAGTCAAAAATGGAACAATCGAATCAACCCTAGTTAACAAAAATCCTAAACCTGTTAAGGAGATTGATTGGTAATGTTAATATTTAAAAATGCTCTTAAAAAAATTAAAAATCAGTTAGGAAGATTTATTTCTCTTGTATTTATTGTAGCCCTTGGTTCAGCATTTTTCGCCGGTGTCCGTGAAACATCTTCTGACATGATTAAAACTCTGGATGAATACTATGATGAAACTAATCTTATGGACTTTCGTATTGTTAGTACCATGGGCCTTACCGACGATGATTTAAATGCCTTAAAAGAATTGGATAATTCCTATATTGTCGAAGAAAACTACTCTTACGAAACAGTAATTGATGGTGATGCCACTAAAATCTATGGCTTAACTGAAAACATCAACAATGTAACTCTAATTGATGGAACTATGCCTCAAAATAATAATGAATGTTTAGTTATGGAAGGTTCATACAATATCGGTGATACCATCACTATCGAAGATAGTAATTATACTGATTATCTAAGCACTAATACTTTTAAAGTAACAGGTATAGTAAGAAGTAGCATGTATATCTATAAAAACTTTGGAATCTCAACTGTTTCCGATGGTAAACTAGATAATGTTATTTATATACCTAAAGATACATTTACTTTAGAATACTATACCGAAATTTATTTAATTGCTAAGGAATCTCAAGATGCTACATCATACGAAGATGACTATCAAGAACAAATTTCTTCTTTACTTGCAGAATTAGAAGAACTTGCTCCAATTCAAGAAACCAAGAGATATGAGCAAATTAAAACTGAAGCCATGGAGAGTATCTATGACGCTCGCGAGGAATTAGATAAAACAAAAGAGGAAAATGAAAAAAAATTTGCTGATGCACTAGCAGAACTCAATAGCGCCCAACGGGAAATTAATAATGGTTACAACGAAATAGAATCCGGCCTTAGTGAACTAGAAAATAAAAGAATATCTATTGAACAAGAATTCGCCACTCAAGAAGCAACTTTAAATGATAGTCTTAACACTATTAACACTACACTTTCATCACTAGGTATCCCTACTACTAGTATTAATGATTCTCTTAATGCTTTAAATACTCAAGTAACTAATATTAAAAATATATTGAACACTTTAGATCCAACCAGTGAAGAATATGCCTATTACAATAACATTCTTACTAATTTAAATACCTTAATTACTAGTTTAAATGAAATTAATAACGGATTTAATTCATTAAACGAAGGAAAAAACACTTGGAATAATACCTATAACGAAACATTAAATACTTTAAATGAAAATAAAGCAACCCTAGATGAATCCCAAATAACACTTAATAATTCATTTAATGAATATAATGAAAACTATGCATTATTTCAAGATGAAATAAATAAAGGACTTCAAGAAATAGCAGATGCTGAAGCTGAAATTGCAACCCTAGAAAAACCTGAATGGTATTTATTTGACCGTGAAGATAACTCTGGCTATACTACATTTTTAGAATCAGCCACTAAAATAGATTCTATTGCTGCTGTATTTCCAATATTCTTCATTGCTGTTGCTTTTCTAATGTGCCTTAACACTATGACAAGAATGATCGAAGAAGAAAGAACTGAAATTGGTATATTTACATCACTCGGTATTAGTAAATATAAAATTATATTAAGTTATGCATTCTATGTTTTACTAGCAACATCCCTAGGTATTATCATTGGTTTATCTATTGGATACACAGTAATTCCCCATATACTATATAATGTCTATACTAATGCCTTTATCTTACCTAGTCTTAAAACTTACGCTAATATTCCAGTATGCATAACTATTATTGAAGTATGCTTACTAACAATGAGCCTAGTTACAATTTATGCCGTAAATAGGAACTTCAAATATGCTCCAGCTACTCTACTAAGACCAGTCAGTCCTAAAAGCGGTCGTAAAGTATTACTTGAAAAAATAAACTTTATTTGGAAACGCATATCTTTTTCTTGGAAAGTTACATTTCGTAATCTATTCCGTTATAAAAAAAGAATTATCATGACTCTCATTGGTATCTCTGGTTGTACCGCTCTTCTTTTAACAGGCTTCGGAATTCGTGATAGTATATCTAAAATTCTAGATATTCAGTTTAAAGAAATTCAAACTTATGATTCTATGCTTATTCTAAATGAAGAATTAACTTCTCCAAGTAATGAAATAAATAGCCACTTACAAAATGAAGGTATAGAAAATCCCCTATATACTCATATGGAAACATTGACATTTAGAACTGATAACAAAACTATCGATTGCTATGCCTTAGGATTTGAAACAACAGAAATTGATGAATATTTCCATCTAACTGACACAAATAACAATCCATTAACTTTATCAGATAATGGTGCCATAGTAACTGAAAAAATTGCTGATTTATTAGATGTATCCAACGGAGATACTATAACTCTAAGGGACAGCAATAACGAAATATACATCGTAAAAATCGCTGGCATTAGTAAAAATTATATCAACAATTACATTTATATGAGTAAAGAATACTATGACATAGCTTTTAGAGATATAACTTATAATACTATTATAACCAACATAGATAACAAAGGAGATACTCTTCTTAATAGTAATTACTTTAGTAACATTCAATATACCGAAGATAGCATATCGATGTTACAAGATATAATTGATAGTATGAATAGTATCGTATTTTTAATAATTGGCTTTTCTTCATTCCTAGCCATAACTGTTTTATATAATTTAACAACAATTAATATCAGTGAAAGACTACGAGAAATTGCCACTTTAAAAGTACTTGGATTTAATGATAAAGAAATATCCATGTATGTTTATAGAGAAACTATAATACTTACTATAATTGGCATATTTATTGGTATATTCTTTGGATTTGCTTTAAATTATTTTGTTTTAACAGTTGCTGAAACAGATGAACTAATCTTTATTAAAGACATAAACTACTTAAGTTACATCTACGCCTTATTAATAATGATTATATTTACTATTGTTGTTCAACTAATAACATCATTTATTTTAAAGAAAATTAATATGATAGATTCTTTAAAATCAGTTGAATAGAAAATAACCTCGAAATCACCTTGAGGTTATTTATATTTGTCGTAACGTTTACTTCTTACTTAACTCTGGACAGTTTTTAAAATAAAAGTTAGAGGAATTATACCTCTAACTTAAAATTATTCTTAATTTCTTACCTTCTATTCTTTTTGGTATTATCAAAGCTATGTATATTGCGTCTTCAGATATTGCTAATTCTTTATCTGGTGAATATAATGAACCAAATTAAATTCTATCAAAAAACGCATATAGATTTTGGCATAATAAACATTTTAATCCTTATATATTATGGGATAAAATTATTTTTTATATTATTAATTCCTGCGTTGTTAAACATAATTCTAATAAAGTTTACCTTACTTTTGATTACATATTTTCTCATTTTTCTTATTTTTCTCCATTGTATTAGGAAAATAGAAAAAACAATCTTAATTTTTGAGATTGTCATTTATTTTTTAACAAAAGCAATTTAAACCACATGTAGTTAACTTGTAAATTTACAATTATCATATTTACAAATGATGTTTTTGTAATACTAAAAATTAACAAATTTGCACAAAACAATCTTCCAAACCAGTAAAATCGCTTTCTGTAACATTTAATATATGAAAAGGTATTTTTTCTACAATATACTTATTTAAATCCCCAACAATCCAATCATCAAAAATATCATGAGGATCTTCTACTATAAAATAATTTCCAATCAAAGCATTACAAAATACACAATTATTAGATGTACAATATTTATTTTGTGTTTTACTAAAATTTCTATTAATTGTCTTATAATTCTTTTTTAAATATTCATCGATAGGTGAAACAGAATCTAAACCTAAATTATCTAATTCCACATATTTATCCATATATGGCTTTATTTGCTTGTTTATAAAATAAGTATAAACCATTGTTTTTTTATGACATTTCCAACATTCATGTTCCCATCCATAAATATTAATTCCATCTTGTTTCAAAATTGCATATAAAATTTTATTTAGTTTTATAGTATTTCTACAACTAGGAAATCTATTACAAGCCCCAAATAATCCATATTGACCAAGTTTTATAATCATATTTCCCTGACCACATTTTTCGCATTTCATTAATCATCACCTCCATTTTATTATATCAAACAAACATTTTTTAACAATTTAAAAAGCGCTAACTAATAGCGCCTTCTTTCAATTAACTAATTGTTATTTTTCACAAGAGCAAGAAGCAAAAGTATGTTTAACTCTATCATGTTCTTCAGCTCTCTTAGCATTATTAAATCTATCAACAGTACCAACTAAGTATCCAGTTATTCTTCTGATACTTTCAAAACCTACTCCTTCTCCAGTCATTCTTTCTTTTTTAACTTCTTCTGTAACAACCTTTTCATTTTTCATAATATATTATTCCTTCCCTTCTAATCTTTTTAATAAATCTACACTAACCGGTTCCCCAGCTCTTCTACCACATCTTGGGCAGACATCCTTAATAATTCCAATATAACCACATACTGGATCTCTATCTACTGGATGATTAATTGCTCCATATCCAATATCACTATCATGCATTACTCTAACAATACTTTCAAATGCTTCTAAGTTATCTGATGGATCTCCATCAAGTTCAATATAGCTTATATGTCCAGCATTTGTATATTTATGATATACTCCTTCGATAGCAAGTTTATCTGCTATTGAAATATTATAGTATACTGGTACATGGAATGAATTTGTATAATATGCTCTATCAGTTACTCCTGGTATCTTACCATAAATATCTCTATCAATATTTACAAATCTACCAGAAAGACTTTCAGCTGGAGTTGCTAGCAATGTAAAATTCAAATTATATTTTTCTGAATATTCATCACATCTTTTTCTCATATGAGAAATAATTTCTTCTCCTAATTTTTGAGCTTCTTTACTTTCTCCATGATGTTTACCAATTAACGCTTTCAAGCATTCCGCAAGACCAATAAATCCAATTGAAAGGGTTCCATGTTTCAATACCTTCTTAACTTTATCATTTATTTTAAGTTTATCACTATCCATCCAAACACCTTGTCCCATTAAAAATGGAAAATTATAAACTCTTTTATTACATTGAACTTCAAATCTTTCTAACAATTGATCTTTTACCAAATCCATTAGTTCATCAAGTTCTTCATAGAATCCCTTCATATCAGCCTTATCTAAAGCATTAGCTCCAACAATACCATGTTTAATACCTAGTCTTGGCAAATTCATTGAAGTAAATGATAAATTACCTCTCCCTGGTGTAATTTGTTTATCCGGATCTACTACATTACCAAGAACCCTAGTACGACAACCCATATAACCTACTTCTGTTCGATAATCATCAGGTTTATAATATGGTTTATTAAAACTTGAATCTAAGAATGACCAGTTAGGAAATAATCTTTTGGCAGATACTCTTAAACTTAATTTAAATAAATCATAGTTAGGATCTTCTGAATTATAGTTAACTCCTTCTTTTACTTTAAATATTGATATTGGAAATATTGGAGTTTCACCATGACCAAGTCCTGCTTCTGCTGCTAACATATAATTTTTTGTAACCATTCTTCCTTCACTTGATGTATCTGTCCCAAAGTTTATTGAAGAAAATGGTACTTGTGCCCCTGCTCTTGAATGCATTGTATTTAAATTATGAACAAAAGCTTCCATTGCTTGATATGTTCTCTTATCAGTTTTTTCTTTAGCTTTATTAATAGACATTTCAAACATTCTTTTTAATTGTTCTGAATTCTTATAGAACTTTTCAAAATAATCAACTGTAATATCTATAGTATTAATCTTACTAATTTCTCTTTCTAAAACATTTGAATTAATAAAATCGTTTATATCTTCAAAATCGATATAATCATTAATCATTTGTTTTAACATTTTCTTAAATGTTTTTAAAACCCCTGGAGCTAAATAATAATCAAATGCTGGAATACTTTGACCACCATGTTGATCATTTTGATTTGATTGAATAGCTATCGCTGCTAAAGCTGAATAAGACATAATATCATTTGGTTCTCTTAAGTGTCCATGACCTGTTGAAAAACCATTTTTAAATAACTTATCCAAATCAATTTGCATACAAGTTGTTGTACCCATTGCTAGGAAATCCATATCATGAATATGAATATAACCATCATCATGAGCATCAGCAAACTTTTTCTTCATTAAATAAGTCTTCGAAAATTCCTTTGATACATTAGAACCAAATTGTAACATTGTACCCATTGCTGAGTTACCATCAATATTACCATTTTCTCTTTTTGTATCATCTTCTGCAGCACTCTTTAAAGCTAAACCTTCTAAAGTTTTCAAAAACTTATGACTTCTCTTATCTTCTGTAAAAGCTGCTCTTGATTGTGCTCTTTTATCTCGATAATCAGAAAAACTTTCAAAAACATCTTCAAATCCATCTTTCTTTAAAGTATCTTCGATAATATCTTGAATCTCTTCAATTTTAATTCTTTCCTTATCTTGATAATCTTTTTTAATTGTTTCGATAACATCCTGATAAACACGCTGAATTTCATTTGAACCATACTTAGTTCTTTCTTCGCCATCGTCATCAGTTTCTTTAATGCTATCAAAGCCTTTTTTAATAGCCATAGCTATTTTGGTTCCATTAAAACCAACCTTTGAACCATTTCTTTTGACAACTTTAATTGTCTCAAAAAATTCATCTTCTAAATTTGGCATTTACTACACCCTACCTTCCTTACGATTTCATTATAGTATAGAGATTTTAAAAAGTCTATCATTTTTTAAAAAAATAATTTTTTCATTTTTTTAAAATTCTCAGTTTTCACCTAATTTATCTAGCAACTCGTTTTGTAAAAAACGCTGTTTTTTCAGCATATATAAGCCAAAAATCAAACCTTTATCAAAAAAAATACATTTTTTACATTTTTTTACTTTTTCAAATTTTGATTTTTTGCAAAATTTACATATCAAGAATTTTACACTTTTTTTCTCATAGTAAATTATTTGAAAAATTTACTAATTTATTGCAGTTTTTAGATATTTTGTTATAATATAGTAGAACTTAAGGAGGTAAATTATGTTTCAAAATAAAACTATCCATTTTATTGGTATCGGAGGCATTTCGATGAGTGGAATCGCCGAAATTGTTAAATCACTCGGAGCTAATGTCACAGGAAGTGATATCACCGAAAGTGAACTTACCCAAAAATTATCTGAAGACGGTATGGCTATCAAATATGGTCATCATCCTGAAATGATTGAGAATGCTGATATTGTTGTTTATACTGCAGCCATTCATGAAGATGATCCTGAACGAATTGAAACTAAAAAACTTAACAAAGAAAATTATGAACGTGCGGAATTTCTAGGAATCATATCCCAAGAATATCAAAATTGTCTATGCATATCTGGAACTCATGGCAAAAGCACCACTACTGGTATGGTCTCTTTAATATTTCTTGAAGCCAAATTAAGTCCGACGATTCAAATCGGTGCTATGCTATCCCAAATAAATGGCAATACCTACATCGGAGATAACAATTATTTAATTATGGAATCATGTGAATATGTCGATTCATTCCTTCATTTTCATCCTACAGGTATAATTATTACCAACATTGATAATGATCACTTAGATTATTTTAAAAACTTAGATAATATTAAAAAGTCATTTAATAAATATGTTAATTTACTACCTGAAAATGGTATCCTAGTCAAAAATAATGATGATACTAATTCTAATAATATCGAAAATGGTTATGAAGGAAAAATAATTACCTATGGTATAAAAAATAATTCCGACTTTATGGCTAAAAATATTAGTAAAAATGATTTAGGTCATTATAGTTTTGATATCTACTATCATGATGAATTATTAACAACAATCAATTTAAATATAAATGGCTATCATAACGTTTATAATACTCTTGCAGCATTTGCTTTAAGTTATAATTATATTAAGGATATTAATACAATTAAAAATGGTTTAGAAAAATATCGTGGTGTAGGAAGAAGATTTGAATACCTTGGGACATATAATGGGGCTTATATTTATGATGATTATGCTCATCACCCTACTGAAATTAAAACGACTTTAGAATCAGTTAAAGAAGTTAAGCATAATAAAGACTATTGCATATTCCAATCTCATACTTACTCTAGAACTAAAGAACACCTCGATGCTTTCGCTGATGTATTATCCAAATTTGACAATATCATCATTGCCCCAATCTATCCTGCTAGAGAAATAAATACTTTTAATATTAGTGAAGATATGTTAGTAGATAAAATAAAAGAAAAGAATCCTAACGTAATATATTTAGATTCATTTGCTAAAATAACTGATTATATAAAAAATAACGTGCAAGAAAAAGATTTAGTTATCACCGTTGGAGCAGGACCAGTTAATAAAATAAGTCAAGATTTAGTTAAAGAAAACTAAATCTTTTTCATTTGCCAAAAGTAGTACAAAAGAAATAATTGAATAAAATCAAAACGACTTAGTTTCCACCAACCAAGTCGTTCTTTAATTTATTTCGATATTTTTCTAGTACATTCAAAATTTCCGTACTAGTTTTACATTCACATATTTGTTTCTTTATTTCTTTATTCTCTGGTAAACCCTTTAAATAATTGAGAATATGTCCACGCATCTCTAAAACTGCTTGTTTTTCACATTTATCTTTTATTAATTCTTGTAAATGATATTCCATCATATTGATTCTTTCATCACACATAATATTTTTAGGTTCTTCTCCACTTTCCAAATAATTAACACATTCTCTAATTAACCAAGGATTCCCCATAACACCCCGTCCAATCATAACAGCAATGCACCCAGTCTCATCAAGCATTCTCTTAGCATCGTAACAAGACAAAATATCGCCATTACCTATGACAGGAATTTTAACTGACCCAACTACATCTTTAATTATTTGCCAGTTTGCTTTACCACTATAGCCCTGAGTCCTAGTCCGTGCATGAATTGCTATTGCCTTGGCTCCTGCTCTTTCAATAATCTTGGCTACTTCACAAGCATTGATACTAGAATCATCCCAACCGCTACGAATCTTTACAGTAACTGGAACATTTACTGCTGCAACTACCGCTGATACAATTTTTTCTATTCTATCTGGATTTTTAAGAAGAGCACTTCCTGCTTCATTTTTTAAAGCAACTTTTGGAACAGGGCACCCCATATTAATATCGATTATTGCCTTAGGATATAATTCATTTATAATCTTTGCAGCATTAGCCATAACTTCAGGATTAGATCCAAATATTTGAATTGCAACAGGAACTTTCAAATTTTCAATTCCCTTTAACATTTCTAATGTCTTTTGATTATTACGGGATATAGCCTCAGCACTAATAAGCTCCGTAACTACATAACCCACACCCATATCTTCACATATCTTCATATATGTTGGATTAGAAACTCCTGCCATCGGAGCTAAAACCACTTGATTTTTTATTTCAATATTACCAATATTCCATTTCATATTTACCACCTTAAAATTAAAGTAAAAATTCTAATCTAATTTATCATATTTACCCATTTTTGTCTAGCAAATAAATATTTTCTTTATCCTATTCAATTAATTTAGAATCGTCAATATATTTATAATTTAATTTATTTTGATTAGAAACAATAGATTTACCTAATTTTTCTTCAAGATTATCTTTAGCAACTTTCGCAACATTGCCACCAGCTTTAGCAATTTTCTTATTTTCATTTAAGCCATGTGGTTTATGTTCTTTTACAAGCTCTCTAGTAGCAATTTCACCTAAATCTGTAAGAGCTATTTCAATATCAGACATATTATCTCGCAAAGATTCTTTTCTTAACCCTTTAAAACCCTTATACTCTTTAGCAGTCATACCAGACCATTCTTTATATATTTCATTAGTTAGCACACCAAATTCATATCCTTCAGTAATACCAGCACTTTTCCATGCATCAGTAAGTTTATTACGATTGATTATGCCTTTAAGTCTTGCTTCAATCCATTCATCATCATAACCTCTACTCCGATAATAATTAATGGCCCTATCTACAGCTAACTCTGGGTCAAATACCTCATCTATTCTTTCTCTACCTAATCTGGCAAGCCATAATTTAAATGGTTCTGCTTTAGGACTAGGAATAGACTCAATCAACCTTAATATTCCTTCAGTATCTAAAGTATCAGTTTCCCTTAATTTGCCATCTTGAGCTTTCATTTTCAACCGTCGACATTTTGTCGACAGTTCACTTTTTTCTTCTTCAGTCATTCTAATTTTTAATTTAAACCAATAATCTCTAGGATTAGAACTCCCTGTTAGTACACTAATTACATCAACCACACTAAAATAATATTCTTCTTTTTCATTATCCCAAATACTTCTTATTTGAGAACCTTCAAATAACTTTGTTATTGTTTCTAATTTTTGTTTTCCATACATACCTACCTTTCCTTTTAGCATTTTAACAAAGCATAACATATCATAGCGTAATGTTTTGGTACTATGATTTAACCTTGTTTCCAAAGTTCTTCTCCTTCCTATAAGTATTTCGCCCAAAATATAAATCATAAATAAAAACTAAAATCTAGGTAGGCCTTAATATCTAACTAAATTATATCATTAAGCTTGCATTATGCAAAGAAAAAAGATTGAAAACAAACTATATTTGCCTCAATCTTTAAATCATTTACTTAAAATTCCCATATCTCCAGGATTAATCAAAAAAGCATTAGCATCATCGGTATCTAGATGTACTTCATAATAACCATCGTCACTTACTTTAGCATGAACATCTATTACACCACTCTTATCACCAGGAATCGAAAGTTTTAATACTTCATCATCAACTACACCTAGTTCTTGAGCCTTTGCAGGATTCATATGCACATGCCTATCAGCTATAATACAAAAAGCTCCAGTAACTTCACCTTTTTCTGTACAGATAGTTACTGTTTCTGCATCATCAAGATGTCCACTCTTCCTAACTGGTGGTCTAACACCTAATTTTCTTGCATCAGTCATAGATATTTCTACTTGATTATAGCTTCTTAAAGGACCAATTATTCTAACATTTTCAAAGACACCCTTAGCAGTTTTAACCGTAACTGTTTCATTCGCCGCAAATTGACCAACTTGATTTAAAGGATTTCTCACTGTTAAATCATGATCAAATAACTTGGCATGAGCATCACGCGTTAAATGCACATGTCTTGCACTAATATTAATACTTACTTTTTCTTCCATTTTCTTCACCATTCTAATAATACCAGAACAAAAGTCAAACAAGTTTGACTGACCTTGCATCACTACAAGGCATTTCTACTTCATAGGACTCTTTGAGTCCTCCATAGACCAACTTCGGATGGTCGCCACCCTACTATTTTTTTGTTCTTCTATTTATATTATAAACTATTTACATACATTTTTAAACCCTCAAACATTATATTTATACTAGCATTAACATCACGATCATGTAACACACCACACTTAGGACATTCCCAACTTCTTATACTTAAATCCTTTACTTTTTTATTTTGATATCCACATACTGAACAAGTTTGACTACTTGGATAAAATCTATTTATTGTAAGCAATTTCTTATTTTGCCAATTACATTTATATTCTAAGACTCGCTTTATCTCAGATAGCGGAATGTTTGTTAAGGATTTTGCCATTGAATGAAGTTGATACATGCCTCTAATGTTTAAATTTTCCATAACAATAATATCATTTTCTTTAACTAATTTGTTTGTTACATCATGTATTAAATGTTTACGAATGTTTTTGAGTTTCATATATGCTCTTTGTATCTTTAATTTTATCTTATATCTATTTTTACTACTAGGTTTGCATCTAGATAGTCCCTTTTGTAATCCTTTGATTCTTTTCTTTACTTCTAATGATGCTAAACTGTTTTCTATTTTTTCATTGAAACTTGTTATAATGATATCTTTTATTCCTAAATCAAGCCCTACTATACTTCTTGGAATAAATTCAGGTAATATTAATGGTTCTTCTACTAATACGCTTACATAATATTTATTTGCTTTCCTTCTTATAACTGCGCTTTTTATATTACCAATAAAACTTGTTTTATTTCTATATCCTCTAAATTTTACTTCTTTTAGTTTTGGTAACGCAATTATTTTATTTTTAAAATCTACTTTTATACTTTCATAACTTTTATCTTTATATGTATTTTTTATATTATTTGTTTTATAACTATTTCCTATATCTTTGTTTTTAAACCTAGGAAATCCATTTTGTTTACTATAAAATCTTTTATAGGCATCATCTAGACTAAATAGTGCTGACCTTAAAGAACAACTATCCACTTCACTTAACCAAGGATACTCCTTGCACAATCCAGGTAATTTTTTTATTTGGTCATAACAAGATTTAGATTTACCTGCTCTTTTATAATCATTTATTCTATCACTCAAAAAATGATTATACACAAATCTAGTACATCCAATAGTTTTATTAATTAATTCTTTTTGTTTATCTGTAGGATATAATCTTAAAATATATCCTTTTAATATTGTCTGCATAATTCCCCCTGAATGATAAATTAATTATATCAAACAAATGTATGTATGTAAAGTGATTTTTTCAAAAAAGTATAACTTTCCTATTATATAAAAAAGCAAAAGAAAAAAGCAGTTTCCTGCTTAATTTACTCTTTTTAACAAAGCATTTTCTTCTTGATAATGCTTATCCACTAGTCCTTTTATAAATAATACTTCATTTAATGTATCACTATCATTAGCAAATTTAACTTGTAAATCTTCCCTAGAAGTTGTAATAATAAATTCTAAATTTAAAGAATCCATATCACTATTTTCTTTATAAACTAATTGTTTTAAAAGATAATTTACAAATTGTTGAAACTCTAATTCATCTTGATTTAACCTTGCTAATATTAAGTCTCTATCAATTTCTGAAAAACTAATATTTTTCAAAGCAAAGGTTCTATAATCACTCGCCGTTTTATATCTTCTGACAACACCAGCGTTTTTAACTTCTCCATTAAAGAAAGCTTCATACTCATATTCATTTACAGATACATCTAAATCTTTAGCATGTACTCTAGCTACTATTGGACTTTCCATCGCTAATAGTTCTGTATAATTTACACTAAGTTTATTTTCTTCAACACCATAATTGCTACTAATCAAAGTCATTATTTTATCTTTTTGATAATCTTCTAATTTCAAGTTACCATTATCTAGTATTAAAGAAAGAAAATCTATATAGGTTCCATGAATATCTATTGAACTAGCAACATCTTGTCTCCTGATAACCAAATCAACTAAATTACTATAAAAATATTCTGGTACACTAGCTGGCAAACGAAGCATCATAAAACAAATCATTGGTGCTCTAAAAGATAAAACTGATGAATTAGCAATCTTATCTATTTCCATAGCCTCACTTAAAAATACTGGATTTTCACAAATTGCCTTCCACAATTCTCTAACTTTACTTAAATCCTTGTTTACAAACATTTCTTCATATAATTGATAATCTAATTTTTCTGTTAAAACTTTCATTTAAAAATACCCCTTTCGCAAAAAATGCAAGAGGTATTATACCACAATTATTCTATAATGTCTACCCCTAAAATTTTTCCTGTTAATCCTTTTTTAAAAAGATACCTTATCATTAATAAAAAAGATTCCGATATATATTGTATAATATCTCTTTG
>CALVIU010000002.1 GCA_944331835.1 uncultured Bacilli bacterium
TATAAAATTTGTGATTTGTCATTTTCTTAAATTTGTGATAGAATATAGCCTAAGGTGCAGGGGTTATGAAAAAAAGTATTTTATTAGATATAGTTAGTAGTTTAATTGTTGTAGTCTTAGTAGTTCTAGGCTTTAAGTTATATGATAATAAAGTTAATGCCGAAGAAAATACTAAAACATATGCTTTATCGACATATAACATAGATATACCAAACTTTTCTTATATAAATAGTGTAATTGCTAACAACAAAGTATATATATTATATAATAATGATGACTATTATTTATTAAAAGAAATAGATAATATAACTAACAAAGAAAATACCTATTCTTACAATATTTCTAGTGTATGTAAATTACAAAACGAAAATAATTATCCTTATATATATTGTTCAAACAATGATTTTATCAGTATTTATAATACTAGATTTAAAAAAATATTAAATCAAAATATAAATAGCAATTATAATTATGCTATCAACACTAATAGTGAAAATTTAAACTTTAAAATAATTGATAATACCAACAGTTATGAATATATCAATGGATATTATAAACAAACTAACAACGAATATATATCTTTAGATACTCCATATGTTAAAGATGCTTATTGTACTGATAAGTGTTTACTTGTAAGATACAATGATATAACTGAAATGATTTCTTTATATGAAGAATCAGAGTTATTAGAAACCAATATTGCCGCATATCAAAAATATGAAAATGGTATATATACTTACAATAATAGCAAAATAAAAATATATAATTTTCAAACTGATGAATATAAAGAATTCAATAGCCCAATAAATGACTTATTATCAACAGAATTTACTCTTGGGGCCAATGATTATTACTTATATGTTTTAAATGATAATAAAATTAATGTTTATAATTTGTATAATTCTGAAAACTTTACAAATATAAATGCTTACAAAGTAGAAGAAGAAATTAAAGACCTAGTGGTAGATAATAATTACATTTATTTATATGGTACTAATACTTTATATATTTATGATATTAGTGATATTGAATCAAATTTAGATTCATCTGCAAATTATGAAAATGATTTAATTAAAAGTAAAATAGATTATTATCAAGAAAATTATAATGTTACTATTAATTTAACTGATAATCCAACATATTTGAGTAGTAACTATAACATAACAACATTAAACAATTATAATGAAATTATTGATGCCCTAGAAGATTTAGAAAGATATTTTTTGGTATTTAATAAAGAATTTTTCTCGAGATTTTCTAATTATGGCATGGACGGCTTAGAAATCTACTTAGTAGATAGTATAACCAATAATACTAGAAGTAACATGGGTAATTCTAGTGTAGTTGGTTTATATATTAATAAGAATAATAAATATAATATTGTTATCAGTGTTGATAGTGAGGAAAATATAACAACAATTGCGTATCATGAAACCATGCATGCTATCGAAGATTATTTACAAGGTCAAGGAGTTACATTTAGTAATTGGAATAATTTAAATCCTGATGATTTTACATATTCTAATGTATACTATACTAATCAAACATTTACAGATACTTTAAATAATAATAAATATTCTAATGCCATTTATTTTGTAGATAATTATGCTCGTAGTAATGCTTTAGAAGATCGCGCAAGAATGTTTGAGTATTTATGTCAGGGAGAAGATTTTAGTGAATATCGCCATTTAAATAACAAAATAAATTATATAAAAAGAACACTTCTAAATAATTTCCCAGAATTATATAGTTCTAGTTATTTTGTTTAAACATAAATAATTATTAGTGATATTTATGTTTAAAAGAAAGCTTTATGAAAAAGAAAATATTAAGTATTACCGAAGAGGATTTTTAGATGGCATAACATTTACAACAGAATTTTTGAAACACACTAATTATGATGAAACATTACTATTTTTAAATAATACTTTAAATAATTTAGATTACTATGCTAAAAAATATCAAATGAATAAACGGGATTTAAAGAAAAATACTGAAGTACTAATACGTAATCTTCAGTATTTTTATAATGAATAACATATATCACTTAAAGTCACATTGAAAAATTTAGCCAACTCATATAAATTAGGTAATGATATTTTAGTTATTCCTTTTTCCCATCTTACGATACAGGCTTGTGTTACTTTCATTTTATTCGCTAAATAACTTTGTGAATAATTATTTTTTATTCGCAATTTTCTTATGTTCTCTCCCAATATTTTATAACTAAATTCTTTATTTATATTACATTTCCTATTATTACTTAATCCTAGTACATAATCTATACTATATCCAAAGTAATTAGCAAAATTACATAATTGTTCAACACAGTGGGAGACCAACGAGTTGGGAAGGGTATGTAGGATTAATGTATCCAAGTGACTTTGGATATGGAGTTTTGAAAAGTAATTGTAGAAGAAGCACATTTTTAAGTTCATATGATAATCAAAATTGCGTTGGAGAAAATTGGCTTTATGACGAAGGTAATGAATGGACAATTACTCCCTCTTCAATAAATAATAATTACGTATTTGCTAGTTTTTTTTATGGCAACTATGGATCTAAGTATTCAACAACAAAATCATATATGAGTAGTGTTGCCCGTCCTGTCTTGTATCTAGATCCTAATGTCTATGTTCTCGATGGCGATGGCTCAATCTCAGATCCATACATCATAGGGATGTGAAAAACATTCCTTTTTTATTGTTTCTATGGTAAAATAAGGGTGGAGTTGAGAATTATGAAAGTTAGAACGCGTTATGCACCTAGTCCAACTGGGTATATGCACATTGGAAATTTAAGAACAGCAATATTTGAATATTTGCTAGCTAGAAAATATGATGGATCATTTATTCTTCGTATTGAAGATACTGATCAAGAACGTCAAGTCGAGGGTGCAATTGATTTTATCTATAAAACTTTGGAACTATGTAACATTACTATTGATGAAGGACCAAATAATGATAAAGGATATGGACCATATATTCAAAGTGAACGTAAAGACATTTACAAAAAATATGCCGAAGAATTAGTAGAAAAGGGTAAAGCCTATTATTGTTTTTGTAGCGAAGAAGAACTAACAGCGATGCGTGAAAGAGCAAATGCTCGCAAAAAACCATTTTTATATGATGGCAGATGTTCTCGTTTAAGCAAAGAAAAAATCGCTGAAAATTTAGCTAATGGTGTTCCATACGTTATTAGACAAAAGATGCCTAAGACAGGAGTTACCATAGTTGATGATATTCTTTATGGTAAAATAAAAATTGATAATAGCATTTTAGATGACCAAATTCTTCTAAAAAGTGATGGCTTTCCAACTTATAATTTTGCTAATGTAATTGATGACCATCTTATGGAAATTACCCATGTAATTCGTGGTAAAGAATACTTAGATCAAACTGCAAAATATAATTTATTATATGAAGCATTCGGCTGGGAAAAACCAATTTATGCTCATGTTGCCATGGTTTTAGGTGAAGATGGTAATAAATTATCTAAACGTAATGGTGATGCCTCATTTATGGATCTTTATAATACTGGATATTTGCCAGAAGCAATTGTTAACTATTTGAGTTTACTTGGCTGGAGTCCAACTAATAATCAAGAAATATTTAGCATAGATGAATTAATTCAAAACTTTGATGAAACAAGAATTAGTAAATCATCAAGTCAATATGATGTAAAGAAACTTAGATGGTTTAATGCACAATATATTAAAAAAATGCCAGATGAAGAATATTTAACTTGGGTACGTAAATATTTTACCAGAGATGTATCAAATAAAACTGAAGAATGGATAGATAAATTATTGCTTATATATAAAGATCATTTAAATTATGGAGAAGAAATAAATGAACTTACAGCTAACTTCTTTGTTGATAATATTTCACTTGATGATGAAGCAAAAGAATTTATGAAAAGTGATTCAATTACTAAAGATGTAACTGATTGTTTCTGTAAAGAAATAGAAAATATTACTGATTGGAATGTTGATGCTATCAATAATGCCATTAATAATGTCAAAAATACTTTAGGGGTGAAAGGAAAATTACTATATATGCCAATTCGTATTAAAGCAAGTGGGTTTATGCATGGACCAGAACTTGCCGATACAATTTATTTAATTGGTAAAGATACGGTAATAGCAAGATTAAAATGAAAAAAGCGATAAGAATAATAACGGGGTTAATAATTGTTGGTTTATTAGTATTTGGAGTTTATAAAATATTTATTGATTGTGAAAGAACGAATACTTTTTACGATAAATATTTTACATTAGATGAAATGGATTATGCGGTTATTGAAGATGAACTAATAGTTAAGTTATTAGATATTAAAGATGATCGTTGCTTAGAAGAGAGTTGTGAACGTGAAGGTCAATTCTTAGTTAGATTAGTTGTGTTAAATGATGCTAAATTTGCATATGTTGAATTAGGAACATTGGAACCAGTATCTGTTAAATTAGATGAGATAAGTTTAGAATACACTCTTAATTTAATAAGAGTAGATGATAGCGGTGCTACTTTAACTGTTACTCCAAATGAAGAAGAGGAATAGGTGGATTATGAAAATATATAATACGTTATCAAGGCAAGTGGAAGAATTCGTGCCTTGGAATAAAGATGAAGTAACATTTTATACTTGTGGTCCAACTGTTTATCACTATGCTCACATTGGGAACATGCGCAATTATATCGGCCACGATATTTTAGATAAAACACTAAGATATTTAGGTTACAATGTCAAAAGAGTTATGAACATCACAGATGTTGGACACTTAACTAGTGATTCCGATTCCGGTGATGATAAAATGGTTAGTAGTGCCAAGAAAGAAAATAAAACAGTTATGGACATTGCTAAGTTTTATACTGATGCTTTTTTCCGTGATTTTGAACTTCTTAATAATAGAATGCCTGATATAGTTAGTCCTGCAACTGCTAATATTGATGAATATATCAAAATAATTACCAAATTATTAGAAACTGGATATGCTTATAAATCCGGAGGAAATATTTATTTTGATACTACTAAGTTAGATGATTATTATCAACTAACTAACCATAAAGCTGACGAAATGGTCGTGGGGGTACGTGAAGGTGTCGAAGAAGATCAATCGAAGAAAAACCAAAATGACTTTGTTTTATGGTTTACTAAATCTAAATTTGATTCTCAAGAGTTAAAATGGGATAGTCCATGGGGACTAGGTTATCCCGGTTGGCATATTGAATGTACGGGAATAAGCATTAAATACTTAGGAGAATACTTAGATATTCATGGTGGTGGAGTAGATAACATTTTTCCACATCACACTAATGAAATTGCTCAAAGTGAATCATATTTAGGTCATAAATGGTGCAACTATTGGTTCCATAATGAACATTTAAATGATGAATCTGGCAAAATGAGTAAAAGCCATGGTGCTATTCTTACAGTTAGTGTCCTAAAAGAAAAGGGATATAATCCACTATCTTTCAGATATATGTGCTTACTTAGTCACTATCGTCGTCAATTAGTATTTTCTTACCCCTCACTAGATGGGGCTGAAAATGCTTACAAGAAACTTTTAGGTCGTACTAGTGCTTTAAAGTTCGGTGAAAATGTTGATGAAAAAGCCTATAGCGAATGGGATAATAAATTCAAAAGTTGCCTTGAAGATGATTTAAATACTGCTAATGCTCTAACAACACTTTATGATTTATTGAAAAGTGATTTAAATGACGATACAAAATATCATTTAGTAAGTAGTTGGGATGAAGTATTAAGTTTAGACTTATTAAAAAAAGAAACAGTAAAACACGAAAAAGAAGATTATATTTTACAAAAGATTCAAGAAAGAAATGAAGCCAAGAAAAACAAAGATTATGCTACTGCTGATGCTATTCGAGAAGAATTATTGAACATGGGAGTTATTTTAAAAGATACTCGGGAAGGAACAACCTACGAATTAAAATAATGAAGAAATTAGCATATTTAATAATTCTTCTTCTTTTTGTTCCTACCATTGTTTTTGCATCTAGTTTTGATATTACCGCCGATAAAGTAATCCTTTACAATTTAAATGATGATACTATCCTTTATGAACAAAATAGTAATGAACAAACAAACATTGCTAGTCTAACTAAGATTATGACTGCTCTTGTTGCTATTGAAAATATTGATGATTATGATGAGTATGTGACCATAACTGCTAAGGATTTTGAAGGGACTAATGGATACTCGAAAGCGGGATTTAGCATCGGAGACCAAGTTACTTATCGTGATTTACTTTATGGCATATTACTTCCTAGTGGGGCAGATGCCGTTAATGCTATTGTCAATAATACTTTAGGTTATGATGCTTTTATTGATGCCATGAATAATAAAGCCCAAGAAATTGGCCTTGAAAATACATCTTTTTCTAATCCTGTTGGTAAAGATGCTACTGATAATTATTCAACTGCTAGTGATATAGCCAAGTTACTGAAGTATGCTCTGCAAAATGAATTGTTTAAAGAGATATTTACTACTAAAGAATACATTACATCTAATGGTATAAATTTAGAATGTACTTTATATCCTTATAAAGATATTTTAGATATCGATATGATTGATGGCTCAAAAAGTGGCTTTACTCGGGGGGCAGGTCGTTGTCTTGCCTCAATTACCACATTAAATGGTGTAGATTACTTATTAGTTGTAATTCATTCAACAACTGATCAAAATTATAGTGCAGTATTAGATTCAATAACTATTTATGATTATTATAATGATAATTATAGTTATCAAACAATTTTAACAACTAATGATGTTATCAAAACTATTCCTGTTAAATGGAGTAAAGTGAGTACATATAATATAACTAGTCCGGAAAATGTCGAACTATATTTAGAAAATAATACATCTGATGACTTAGTAATAAACTATGAAGGGGTTACTGAAATAAAAGAATTTACTAAAAAAGGAACTAAACTTGGAACAATTACCATATCTGATGGCAATGAAATATTATATACCGCTGATGTAACATTAGATTATGATATTTCTTATTATAACCCTTTTGTTTTTGGTGCAGGTATATTAATTGGCTTATTTATTTTATTTATAATATTTAAAAGTATTAAGAGAAAAAGAAGACGTCGTAGAAAGAGAAGATAGTGTAAAGTAATTTACAAATAATATCTTTTCTTTTTTTCTTATTGTATAATATTAAAAAGGAGAAATTTTATGGTAAAAATAAATCATTTAGGAATTATTGTCGACGGTAATGGTCGCTGGGCAAAAGAAAAGGGATTGTCTAGAAGTGAAGGCCATAAAGCAGGAGCTGAAGCATTAAGAAAGCTTATTTTATACTTATCTCATGAAAAACTAGTTAATTATTTAAGTCTTTATGTTTTCTCCACTGAAAATTTTGCTAGACCTGAAGAAGAAGTTAATTATCTAATGGACCTTTTCTTAAAATGGTTTACAACTGTTAAGAAAGAATATCGTAAAGAAAATATCAAGATATATTTTTCCGGACGTAAAGAATATTTAAAGCCGAATATAATCGAAGCCATGGATACTTTAGAACGTGAAACAGAAAATAATGATGGGCTAGTTGTTAACTTTTGTTTAAGTTATGGAGGACGAGCTGAAATAATTGATGCCACTAAAACAATAGTAAAAAAAGTCCAAAATAATGAAATATCATTTGATGATATCAATGAAAATTTATTTAACAAAAATTTATATCATAATCTTCCTGATGTTGATTTTCTAATTCGCACCAGTGGTGAACAAAGGATTAGTAATTTTATGCTTTGGCAAATTTCTTATGCTGAACTATATTTTCCTAAAGTTTACTTCCCAGACTTTGATCCAGATGAGTTAGAAAAAGCATTCCAAGAATATGAAAGTAGAGATCGTCGTTTTGGTAAGGTTAAATAATTATGAATTTATATAGTAAAATGTTAAATATTCAAAACATAGATACTGAAGATTTAATAAAATCTGCAATTAGTGAAGTAAAAAATGAATTACAGGGTTTATCTCCGGAAAGAATGTGTTTTGTTTTCAGTAGTTATTTATATAATGCCCTTTTAAAAAGACATTTATTAGTCCATATAGTTGATACTCATGATTTAGGTACTAGTTATCAACATCGTTTTGTTATTATTTATAACGGAATTAATTACTATCTTTGTGATTTAACTTATTCAATGTTTCAAAACTCTTTGTTTCCTGAATTATTAAGCAATGGATATATGAAATGTGATAGTAATTCGTTAAAAAGTTATTTAGAAATTATCACTAGAGAAGATGTCGATTTAAGTATAGACGAAGTATTTAATACAAATAATAACTTAGGAAGGTGAATAGATGAATAAAGTTGTAATAATTGGTTGTGGCAATGTTGGTATGAGTTATGCTTATGCTCTAGTTAATCAAAAGTGCAATGTTGATGAATTGGTTTTAATAGATATTAATAAAGAAAAAGCTAGTGGAGAAGCCGATGATTTAAATCATAGTATCCCGTATTCTCTCAATAATATGACGATTAAAGCTGGAGATTACCTAGATTGTAAAGATGCATCTATCGTTATGATTGCTGCGGGAGCTAATCAAAATGTCGGAGAATCTCGCCTTGATTTAATTCACAAAAATACAAATATTTTTAAAAGTATTATTGATAATGTTATGGCTTCTGGATTTAATAATATATTTTTGATAGCTACTAACCCAGTTGATGCTATGAGTTATATAACTTATAAACATTCTCATTTATCTGCCTCTAAAATAATTGGTACAGGAACAAGTTTAGATACAGCAAGACTACGCTATCTTTTATCACGTAAATTTGAAATATCACCAAAAAATGTCCACGCCTATGTTTTAGGAGAACATGGCGATTCTGAGTTTGTCGCTTGGAGTAGCGCTATGATTGGTTCTGTTAAAATTGATACTATGTTAAACCAAAAAGAAAAAGATGCCATCAGTGAAGAAGTTAGAAACTCTGCTTATGAGATAATTAAGAAAAAAGGTAATACTTCCTATGGTATTGGTATGTGCCTAGTTCGTATTACTAATGCCATCTTAAATGATGAAAATGCTATCATTACAGTCTCAGCTTTAGACAAGGATGCATACATTAGTAGCCCTTGTATTATCAATAAACAAGGTATTAAAAGGAGATTAAAAATCGACTTAACTGAAGAAGAACAAGAACTTTACGATAAATCCAAAGATATAATTAAAAATTCTTTAAAACGTTAATTAAATGACTATTGATGTAAATAATTATGTCAATAGTTTTTATTTTGTAGTAAAATGTAAATGGAGGATATATGAAAGTAAGTGTAATTGTACCTGTATATAATAGTGAATTATATTTAAAGGATTGCCTTGATTCTTTAGTTAATCAAACATTAAAAGATTTAGAAATAATTATTGTCGATGATGCTTCAACTGATAAAAGTTTAAAAATCATTATGGAATATAAAAACAAATATCCTAATATAATAAAAGTATTTCAAAATGAACAAAATAAAGGACAAGGAGCTAGTAGAAATGTTGGTCTTTCTTTAGCAACTGGTGAATATATAGGGTTTTTAGATAGTGATGATTATGTTATTCCAACAATGTATGAAGAACTTTATGCCGCTACTAAAAAATATGATAATCCGGATGTTGTATCAACTAGACTTACTTTTGTTAAAGATAACGGTTTTTTAGGAAAAACATTTGAACCATACTCTAATGAGTCTTGCTATAGTCCTTTGAAAAATCCGGAACTAGTACTAGATGAATCACCTTCGGTTTGTAATAAAATATTTAAGAAAGATTCTATTAGCAATAATTTCTTAGAAAATTGTATGTGGGAAGATGTTGCTTTTACTTATGCCAGTTTATTTAATGCTAATAGAATTGTTCATCTTAATAATATGGGGTATTATTATCGTAAAAGTGCTACCTCCGGAGTATCGGCGAAAGGTTTCAAATATAATCCAAATTTATTAGATACATTTAAAGTTGCTGATAGATTAGAAAATGATACATTAAAAACTGGACGTTTTGAAAAGTTAAAAGAAAGTATTAGATATATGCAGATAGTAACAACTCTCCAAAGAGTAGCAGAAGTACTTAATTGGGACGAACCAGAGGATAGGAAAGAAGCATTAATATATGCTATGCATAGGTTAATAATTTGTAATTATGGTGACTGGCGAAACATGGATTTAGCTTCCCTTTCTATGCGGGTAGGAATCCTTGAATTAGATAAAATAAGAAGTATTGTAGAAAAATATGAAGCAAAATTGGTAGAACCTAACTTAGAGATGCCGTTCTTACTTTCTGATGAACCAAATAATTTTCCACCCAAAAGATAAAACACTTGACTTAGAGTAAGGTCTATCTGCTATTATTAACTTATGGTGATGAAATGAAGATAAGTGAAGTAAGTGAAAAATATAATATCCCTGCTGATACATTAAGATATTATGAAAAATTTGGTTTAATTGATAATGTTAGTAAAATATCTGGTGTTAGAAATTATAGTGAAGAAGATTGTTCCAGAATTGAATTTATTATCTGTATGAAACATGCTGGACTAAGTCTAGAAGATATTAAAACTTTTATTAATTTAAACAAAGAGGGAGATAAAACAATACCAGCAAGATTAAAGATATTAGAACATCAAAAGAAGATACTTGAGGATGAAATCAAAAACAAAGAAAAAACTCTGGACTATTTAAATTATAAAATTAATTTATATAAAGGAATGATAATTATGAAATCAAAAGTATATTTTATTAAGGAAATAACTCCTGAAAATATTATTAAAGCCTATGAAGCATTAGGTAAAAAACTAGAAGGTAAAGTTGCTGTTAAAATGCATTCTGGAGAACATGGCAACCAAAACTATTTAAGACCAGAATTTGTTCAAGATGTCATAAGACATGTCGGTGGTACAGTTGTAGAATGTAATACTGCTTATGAAGGTGCTAGAAATACAACTGAAAAGCATCGTGAATTAATTAAAGAACATGAATGGGAAAAATATTTTCCATTTGACTTAATGGATGCAGACGGACCAGACTTAGAATTAGATATTCCAAATGGTAAAATTTTGAAGAAAAACTATGTTGGTAAGAATTTAGCCAATTATGATTCAATGATGGTTCTATCTCACTTTAAAGGCCATGCTATGGGTGGTTATGGTGGAGCTTTAAAACAACTTTCTATTGGTTGTGCATCATCTGCTGGTAAAACACTAATTCATACTGCTGGAGTAACTGATAATCAATACGAATTATTTAATAACCTGCCAGAATAAGACCATTTCTTGGAAGCAATGGCTGATGCGGCATCAAGTGTAGTAAATCACTTTAATGGCAATATTGTATACATTAATGTTATGAAAAACATTTCTGTTGATTGCGACTGTGATGGTAATGCTTCTGCTCCATGTATGGCTGATGTGGGTATTCTTGCAAGTCTTGATCCAGTAGCAATAGATCAAGCATGCCTAGATTTAGTTTATAATAGTACTGACCCAGGTAAAGATAAGCTTATCGAAAGAATTGAATCTCTTCACGGTGTTCACACTGTTGAAGCTGCTGCTGAACTTGGTGTAGGTTCTCGTGAATATGAACTTATAACAATCGAATAAGTAATGTTAACTGTTACATTTTGTAGCAGTTTTTTATTTTGAAGTCGCAGAACAAAAAAGTAGAAAAAACAAAAATTTACATATCGAAAACGAACAAATGTTATGGTATACTGTATTTAGTTATAGGGGGTACAATATGAATAACTTAGTAAAAGATGAAATTAATATTGAAGATTTGATTTATGAAATTCGGGGAGTATAAGTAATGCTAGACAGTGATCTAGCTAATCTTTATCAAGTGGAAACCAAAAGAATTAATGAAGCAGTTAGAAATAATCCTGATAAATTTCCAGAACGTTTTAGTTTTATTTTGACAGATATGGAGACATCAAACTTGAGGTCGAAAATTTCGACTTCAAAAATGCATGGTGGAAGAAGATATGCTATAAGAGTTTTCACAGAACAAGGAGTAGCTATGCTTGCTACAATATTAAAATCAAAAGTAGCAACAAAAATAAGCATCAACATAATGGATGCATTTGTTGCAATGCGAAAATTTATTTCTAATAATTTACTTGAACAAAGATATATAAATAATTTAGTGATAGAACATGATTCGCAAATTAAATTATTACAAGATTCGTTTCAGAAATTTGAAGAGAAGAAAGAGGTTAATGAAATATATTTTGATGGTCAAATATATGATGCTTATTCCAAGATACAAGAGATATTTAAGGAAGCAAAAAGTAAGTTAGTAATAATAGATTCTTATGCTGATAATACAATATTAGATATTATTAAAAGATTAAATATAAAAGTAATTATCATAACAAAACCAAATAACTTATTAACAAAGCAAGATATAGAAAAATATAATAAGCAGTACAATAACTTAACAGTACAATATGATAATACATTTCATGATAGATATTTTATATTGGATGATTCCATAGTTTATCATTGTGGTGCTAGTATTAATAGAATTGGTTATAAAACATTTTCTATAACCAGAATAAATGATGATGCAGTATGCAAGTCATTAATAAATAAAATATAAGGGGTAAACAGTATGAATAACTTATTAAAAGATGAAGTAAATATTGAAGGGTTAATTTATGAAATTCGTGGCGTACAAGTGATGCTCGATAGCGATTTAGCCAAACTTTATGAGTGTGCTAACGGTGCGAAGACAATTAATCAAGCAGTTAAAAGACATATAAACAGATTCCCAGAAAGATTTATGTTTAGATTAACAAGAATTGAATATCATGAAATTCTAAGGTCCCAGGTTGGGACCTTAGAATTGGAACAAGGTAAATACTCAAAATATACTCCTTATGCCTTTACAGAACAAGGAGTAGCTATGCTAGCAACAGTACTTAGAACTCCAGTGGCTGAAGAAATAAGTATCAAAATTATGGATGCTTTTGTTGCTATGAGAAAATATATATCGAATAATTTGCTTGAACAAAGATATATAAATAATTTGGTACTCGAAGATCACGAAAAAATAAAACTGTTAGAAACATCATTTCAAAAAATTGAAGAAAAGAAAAAAGTAAATGAGATATATTTTGAAGGACAAATATATGATGCTTATTCCAAGATACAAGATATTTTTAAGGAAGCAAAAAGTAAGTTAGTAATAATAGATTCTTATGCTGATAATACAATATTAGATATTATTAAAAGATTAAATATAAAAGTAATTATCATAACAAAACCAAATAACTTATTAACAAAGCAAGATATAGAAAAATATAATAAGCAGTACAATAACTTAACAGTAAAATATGATAATACATTTCATGATAGATATTTTATACTAGATGATAGAGTAGTTTATCATTGTGGAGCTAGTATTAATAGAATTGGTTATAAAACATTTTCCATAACTAGAATAAATGATGATGAAATAAATCAATTGTTAATAAAAAGAACAAATTCGGTTATTAAATAAAAAATTGTCAATTAAAAAGAAAAATGTTAAAATATACTTAAATTAAGGAGAAATTCTATGACAAAGACAAATTTTTTATCAATTTCTAAGGAACAATTACTCCAAACATTTATAAAGTTTTATGGAGCCAATGAATCTGAATATATCAAAAGTCAATTAGAAGATCCAAAAATTATATGGTATGAAGTAGTTGATGACCCCGAAAAAATTACTGATATATGGCCTTACATTACAACAGATATACCCAAAGAAGAAGTAGAAGGTTACTTAAAACAAAAAAATAAATATATTTTCTTGCAAAGCGCATATATAGATGATTTAGGTTTACTGGTATTGCCTAATTCTGGCAATATAAATCATATTATTCATGAAATGAATCATAAATTAAGTTCTCATATTATACGCGAAAAGCCATATGCCGCCATAAACGGATTATCTATCGCTGTAGAAACAGTGCATGGAGGAGTAGTTACATATAATAACAATTTAAATGAAGTAATTAATGAACTTATGACTTTGGATATTATTTCGTGGCTAAATATTATGGGTGAAAATGTATCGCCATGTTATTCGTGGCAAAGTGGAGCATTCAAATTAATACAACCTTTTTATGAACACTTTAAAGAACCATTAAAGCAATTATATATTACGGGTAATATGTTCGATTTCTTAAGAGAAGTAGGAGAACAAGAATTTCAAGATTTTACGAATTTTATAGAAAGAAAATTATTTATAATAAAAATTCATCTAAGAAATAATAAGCCAGTTACAATTAAAGAAGAAGATGTTGCAGAATCACAAAGACTTACTCAAGCAATGATTGATTATAATTTAAGAAGTCGAAAATAATTTAATTGTTATTTACTTATATTAATGATAAAATTATATTGTGGTAAGTATGAAAAACAAAAAATTAATTAATAGCTTTAAATATGCTTTCAAAGGAATTGGTTCAGCATTTTTAACTGAACGTAATATGAAAATCCATGTAACAATGATGGTGCTAGTAATAATCTGTGGTATTATATTTAAAATTAGCATTTTTGAATGGTTCGTTTGTATAGCTTGCTTTGCTATAGTGATTGGTGGTGAAATGTTTAATACGGCGATTGAACAAGTTGTCGATATTGCTATGCCAGAAAAAGATCCTAGAGCTAAACTGTCCAAGGATGTTGCTGCTGGGGGAGTTTTAGTTTTTGCTATTGCTTCTGCAATAATAGGTCTAATAATATTTGTTCCTAAGTTTATCGATTTAGTTGGAGGCATACTATGATTACCTTAACGGATTTTGAAAATGTTGAAATGCGTGTTGGTACTATCATTGCAGCTAGTCCCAATAAAGGAGCCAGAAAACCAGCATATAAATTAAAAATAGATTTTGGTGAGTATGGAATTAAAAACTCATCTGCTCAAATAACTGAATTTTACACTCCTGATAATTTGGTTGGCAAACAAGTTATTGCTGTTATGAATTTTGAACCAATTAAAATATCTGAAGTAAAAAGTGAAGTTAGAGTATTAGGAGTAGAAACCAAAGAAGGGGTAGTGTTAATATCATTAGATAAAAAAACACCTAATGGTTTATTGGTATCTTAAATATCCGGGGGGATTTGGTATGACACATGAAAACATTTATAAAAAAGCTTAATGCCATTGATTATAGAATATTGTTCAGTTTATCGTTTGATATAACGATTCTTGAGGTTATCCATTTTTATTTATTTGCTGGTTATTCTCATGGAGGAGTAGTGAGATATGATAAAGAAGATGTTGAATATCATCAAATTCAAAAAGTAATGAAACAAGTATTTGAACTATTAACAAACTATGTTTCAACTGAAGAATATATTTTAGAATGCATAAGATTAATCACTATAATTTATTTATATCAGCCATTCTTCGATGGTAATTCTAGAACTTGCTTATGCTTTTTGAAAATATTATTAGAACAGCGCTGTATGATATTACATCTTGATGAAAATAAAGAAAAAATTAATCGAGAAATTTTGTCCGTCTTTTATACTCCGGAAGATACTTTAGAATTTGATTCATTACATGAAGTAAATCACAATTTATTAAAGCGTTTACCACCCAAAAAGGAAGATTGATATGAAAGAGTACATGAAAAAAACATTGAACTATTATGAAAATAATGCTCAGGAATACGCCAATAATTGGACCGATGATTTCCTAAGTAATTATGATTTTACTGTTCCTGATATATTTTTGAGTTATTTAGATGCCAATGCTAATATTTTGGATTTAGGCTATGGCACTGGTAGAGATAGTAAATATTTTTTAGACAAAGGATATAATGTAACAGCTATTGATGGTTCCCAAGAGTTTTGTAAAATGGCTTCAAAATATTTGAATTTACCAGTTGCCAATATCAATTTTTTAGATATGGATTATACAGATGAATTTGATGGTGTATTTGCCTGTGCCTCACTTCTTCACTTAAATGATACTGATTTGCCAATTGTTTTAGAAAAAATATATAAATCTTTAAAAGAAAATGGAATTTTGTATTGTTCATTTAAGAAAGGTGAAGCCTCTAGAATAGATGATAACTCTAGATTTTACAATGATATGACTGAAGAAAAATTTACTAAGATTATAAATAATTTGAACGGAAAATTCCATTTGCTCAAGACTTGGGAAAGCAATCAATACAAGTCATCAACTAAATTTATTAACTTTATTTTAAGGAGGGAGAAATATGACTAAAATAATTGGAATATTTCCAACTGTTAGAATAGAAGAAGAAAGTCACCCTTACCATAAACGCTACGAATTTATAATTCATTATCCGCATAAGATTTATGAATGTGGTGCCATACCAATGGGACTATTATTAGATCATGGTCATGTATCTAAAGAACAATTAGATCTATGCGATGCTTTTTTATTACCAGGAGGACATCGTATCGATAAAAGTGTCTATGAACTATTGATATATGCTTATAAAAATAAAAAGCCAGTTTTAGGTATATGTATGGGAATGCAGACTATGAGTATATTTTCAGTAATACTAGATAACTTAAAAGAAAACTTAACCATAGATAATTTTTTAAATAAATATACTGAAATAATTAAGGATAATCCAATAATAAATAAAATAGATAATGGGGAAATACACGATGTCCTTCTAGCAGATCATCCAATAAGAGATGCTTTTCATAAACTTTCTATTACTAAAGATAATATTTTATATAGAATATATCAAGAAGATATTATTGATATTGTTTGTTTGCATACTTATGAAGTAAATAGAGTAGGAAGTCTATTTAAAATATCCGCCAAATCTCCAAAAGGAGTAATTGAAGCAATTGAATCAACCAATAAAAATTTATTTTGGATTGGTACTCAATTTCATCCAGAAGCAAATCCTAATGATAAAATATTTGAATACTTTATAAATAATATCAATGAAAAAAAGTATTAGCCTAGATTTAATGAACCTATATTATTTATTAACAGATGGAGAATGTTTTAATGAAAATAATAACGAAATTACTTAAAAATATATTATTTGATACTGTGGTTTATACAGTGATTGTTCTTTTAATATCTAATTTGCTAAAAAATAATGGATATGTATTTTTGGTGTGGTTTAAAAATTTCAATTTTATATTAATATCCCTTGGAATCATAATAGGAACTATTCAGACATACTATCAAATTGTTAAAGATAAATCAAATCGCACTATAATAATTATCGTAACAGTATTTTTTGAATTACTTATAATATTGTCAATTGCGTTTTTCTTTTTTATCTTCCAAAATAAAGAAGAAATTGTTTATAAAAACAATAAAAAGATGATTGTAGAAACAAAACCATCTAGTAGTTGTTTTTATGATTATGAAAATGTTTTTATTCGAAATGTTGAGTATAAATTTTGTAGTTAAAGTGAAAATATTAATATATATTGTTAAAACTCTAAAAAAATGCTAGAATATTTTCGTTAATTTTCTTGCTTTAAAAAGGAGGTATCTTTATGTTTGAATTAGTATCTAAATTTCAACCTAGTGGTGATCAACCAGAAGCAATTAAAAAATTAGTTGATGGTATCAATTCAGGAAAAAAAGAACAAGTATTGCTTGGAGCAACAGGAACAGGTAAAACATTTACTGTAGCTAATGTGATAAAAGAGGTCAATAAACCGACGCTTGTTCTGGCCCACAATAAAACGCTTGCTGGGCAACTTTATGCCGAATTAAAAGAGTTTTTCCCTAATAATCATGTCGAATATTTTGTTTCGTATTACGATTATTATCAACCAGAAGCCTATGTTCCAAGTAGTGATACTTATATTGAAAAAGATGCATCTATTAACGATGAAATTGATGAACTAAGACATGCTGCAACAAGTGCTTTAATTAATCATCGCGATGTTATAGTGGTTGCTTCTGTTTCATGTATTTATGGTATCGGCGAAAAAGAAGAATATGAAAAAAATATGCTTATCTTAACTGTTGGAGATTCTATCTCTCGTAACAAAATTTTAAATCGTTTGATAGATATGACTTATGAACGTAGTGACTTAGACTTTCACCGGGGAACATTCCGTGTCCGTGGTAATAACATTGATGTAGTTCCAATAAATGAACATGCCAGTGGAATTCGCATTTCTTTAGATGAAGATACTGTCGAATCGATTGCTTTATTTGACCCTTTGACAGGTGTAGTAACTTCTAATAAAAAAAGCATTACTATTTCTCCGGCATCTCACTTTGTAACTAGTAAAGATAAATTAGATGTTGCTATTACTCGTATTGAAGATGAATTAAAGGAAAGACTAGAGGAACTTAAGAGTCAAAATAAATTAATCGAAGAACAACGTTTACGTGAAAGGACAAATTACGATATTGAGATGCTTCGAGAAACGGGTTTTTGTAATGGTGTAGAAAATTACTCACGTCATTTAGCTCTTAGAGAAGCCGGGGAAACTCCTAGCTGTTTAATTGATTTCTTTCCTAAAGATTTTTTATTGGTTGTTGATGAATCTCATGTAACTCTTCCTCAAGTACGCGGAATGTATAATGGCGATAGACAACGGAAACAAACTTTAGTTGATTATGGCTTCCGTCTTCCAAGTGCTCTTGATAATAGACCATTAACATTTGATGAATTTAATTCTAAAATTAACCAAGCCATCTATGTTTCAGCTACACCCGGAGATTATGAACTTGAAAAAACAGATGGTTTATTTGTAGAGCAAATTATCAGACCGACAGGATTGCTTGATCCAATTATTGAAGTTCGGAAAACTGAAGGACAAATTGATGACATCATTAGTGAAATTAGAGATAGAATAGAAAAAAATGAAAGAGTATTAATTACAACTCTTACAATTAGAATGAGCGAAGAATTAACCAACTACTTAAAAGAAATGAATATTAAGGTTGCTTATTTACACAGCGAAATTAAAACTCTTGAACGACTTAAAATTATTCAAGACTTACGTCTTGGTACTTATGATTGTGTTGTAGGTATTAATCTTTTACGTGAAGGATTAGATATACCTGAAGTAAGTTTGATATGCATATTAGATGCTGATAAGCAAGGTTTCTTACGTAGTAGTAGAAGTCTAATTCAAACCATCGGTAGGTGTGCTCGTAATGCTTCTGGAAAAGTTATCATGTATGCCGATACAGTAAGTGAAGCGATGGATGAAGCCATCAAAGAAACCAAAAGAAGAAGAGAAATTCAAGAAAAATATAATGCAGAACATGGAATTGTTCCTAAAACAATTATTAAAGAAATTAAAGAAGTAGTAACTAACGAAATGGTTACAGAAAATAAAAAGAAAAAAGTAAGTAAGAAAGAAAAAGAAAAGATGATTTTACAAATTGAAGATGAAATGAAAGAAGCAGCTCGTAATTTAGATTTTGAAAGAGCTATGGAACTTAGAGACATTTTATTTGAAATGAAAGGTATTTAAAAATACCCAATATTATGGTAAAATCATGGAAGTAAAGAGGTGGAAAAAATGACAACATTTATTTTTGGACATAAAAGTCCCGATACTGATACAGTATGTTCAAGTATTGCTTTGTCATATTTAAAAAATGAACTTGGGGGCAAAACCGTTCCTAAAGTTTTAGGTAATATCAATAATGAAACAAAATTTGTATTAAATTATTTTAAGGTACCTGTTCCAAGTTACTTAAATGATGTTAGGGTTAGAATAAAAAATATTAAGTATGATAAAAAAGCATATATAAATGAGGAGTCATCTATTGATGCAGCATTTAAATTAATGCAAAAACAAAATATAACAGCTATTCCTTTAATAGATGAAAAGAAAAAATTAACAGGTTATGTAACTTTAAAAGAAATTGCCCGTTATTTAATCAATGGTAATAAGGAAATAGTTAACACTAAATTGGATAATATTATTGAAACTCTTAATGCCAAAGTTATAACAAAGTTTGATGATTATATTTCTGGTGATATATTAATCGCCGGATTAGAAGATAAAACAATAAAAAAAGAAATAGAAATATCAGAAAGAGATATTTTAATCGTTGGAGATCGGTATAAAGTATTAGATTATGCCATCGAACAACATGTTAAGTTAATTATCTTGCCATTGAATATTAATATTGACAGTAAAATTATTAAAAAAGCGGAAAAAAATCATGTTAATATTATAGCATCAGAATTAGATAGCTTTCAAATTGCCAACAAAATACTTTTAAGCAATTATATTAAGAGCATTAACACTAATAAAAATCCTGTTACTGTTTATAACGATGATTATTTTACAGATTTCAAAACGATGACTCACAAAGTAAATCATACTAATTATCCAGTTATCAACAATAAAAATGAGTGCTTAGGATTAATTAGATTAACTGGACCAAATGATTATGAAAAACAAAAAGTAATATTAGTTGATCATAATAATTTAGCTCAATCAGTCGACGGTATTGAAGAAGCTAATATTCTAGAAATTATTGACCACCATAACCTTGGTGCAATTGGTACTAGTGTACCTATTAATTTCAGATCTAAACCAGTTGGTTGCACTTCAACGATGATTTATGATATGTTTACTGAAAATAAAGTAAGTATTCCTAAAAATATCGCCGGATTAATGCTTTCAGCAATTCTTTCAGATACGTTATTATTAACTAGCCCAACAACAACGGAAGATGACAGATTTGCTGCTGTAAAATTAGCTAATATTGCTAAAGTTGATATTGATACTTATGGTTTGGAAATGTTAAAAGCTGCTAGTTCCATTGAAGGTAAAACTGTTGAAGAACTGATTAAAACTGACTTTAAAACATATAATGTTGGAACTAAAACATTGGGTATAGGTCAAATAATGACCATGGATTTTGATACTATTGAGAAAAATGTTGATGAATTTATAAATAAATTAAATGAAATGGTCGATACTAATTATAGTATCGTAGTAATATTTATTACCGATATTATCAAAAATGGTTCATATGTTTTATATAACGAAAAAGCTGCTGATATTATCGCCGATAGTTTTGGTATTAAAAATATTCATCAAGGAGTATTTTTACCAAAGATGGTATCTCGTAAAAAACAAATATTACCAGCTATTTTAAATACGATAGATAATTCTGATAATTAGGATGTGATTTATGAAAGCATTAGTAACTGGAGCATCCTCCGGAATAGGAAAACACATGGCTTATTATCTAGCTGATAAAAATATTGATTTAATTTTAGTAGCTAGAAATAAAAAAGCAATGGAAAAGATAAAAAAAGAAGTTAATGTTTCTGTTAAAATAATTTCTCTTGATTTAACAAAAATTGAAAATGTCTATAAGCTTTATGAACAAACTAAAAGTGAAAAAATTGATATTTTAATTAACAATGCCGGATTTGGTTTATTTGGAACTTTTGCGGAAACTAACCTCGATAGAGAATTAGAAATGATTGATTTAAATATCAAAGCATATCATATACTAACAAAGTTATATCTTAAAGATTTTATTAAAAAAGATTCTGGGTATATTTTAAATGTTTGTTCCAGTGCAGGATTTATGGCGGGTCCAAGACTTAGTACTTACTATGCGACCAAAAATTACATTACTAAACTTACAATGGCTATCAATGAAGAATTACGTCAAGCGGGAAGTAATGTATCTATTTCAGCTCTTTGTCCGGGACCAGTAAATACTAACTTTAACAAAGTAGCCCATGGCGAGTTTTCTATTAGAGAAGCTGACCCTGCATATGTTACTAAATATGCAATTGATAAGATGTTTGCTCGTAAGATGCTAATAGTTCCAACATTTAAAATGAAATTAACACTTTTTGCAAGCAGATTTGCTCCATATAGGTTACAATTACTTATTGCTTATCATATTCAAGGAAAAAAATTAGGCAAATAATAAATAAACTCAAAAGTGACAAAAAGAAACTTAAAATTGGTAGTAATCAACTATCAATTTTTTTATGCTTGATATATGAAAAGAATTATTGAAGAAATTAAAGATTTAATTAAGGTAATAATATATGTTGGTATAGTAATAATGCTAATTATCTCAGTATTTTTCTTTATGCATTTCATCTCTTTATGATATACTAGTAATAGGTGATGTAAATGAAAAAATATATTATAATTGGTAGTATTATTGTAATAGTTTTAATCGGCGGGTTTTTAACATGGCATTATCTGCGGGTCAAATATGCTAATGTTGAGCTTGTTTTAAAAGAAGATTTAGATATTGAGTTTTTAAGTGATGCTAAAGTATCAGATTTCATTGAGAGTTTAAATGGTGAAATTATTGATGATAAAAAAATTGATACAACAAAAGTTGGGAACCAAGAAGTAGTGTTTAAATATATTAATGAAGATAATATAGAATTAGAATGTTCTTATAATATAAATGTAGTTGATGTAACACCACCTCTTGTATGGCTAAATGGTACTTATAATGTTAACGTTGGAAGCGAAGACACATTAGCTGATGATATTTTATGCGGAGATGATTTTGATTCTAATCCTACTTGTGAAATAATCGGAGACTATAACATGGACGAGGCAGGTTCTTATGATTTAGTTTTTAAAGCAACTGATTCTAGTGGTAATGTAACTGAAAAAGAATTTACATTAAATGTTCGCGTTCCATCAGGTAGTAGTGGACCTTCATCAAGTGGTACTAGAAGCAGGACTGAATTTGCTGATGTTATCGCTGAATACAAAACTGAAAATACCGAAATAGGCATTGATGTTTCTAAATGGCAAGGTGACATTGACTTTGATGCCTTAAAGTCTGCCGGTGTAGAATTTGTCATTATTCGAGTTGGAACTGCTGATGGTATTGATGGCGAATATCTTTTAGATAGTAAATTTAAACAAAATATCGAAGGTGCCAATAAAGCGGGAATTCCTGTAGGTATATATTTTTATTCTTATGCTAATTCAAAAGATAGAGCCATAGCGGATGCTAAGTGGATTTTAAAACAAATTGAAGGTTACCAAGTTGATTTGCCAATTGCTTTTGACTGGGAAAATTGGAGTTTCTATAATGAATTTAATCTAAGCTTCTTTGGGCTTACTGACATGGCCAATAGTTTTTTGAATGTTGTTGAAGATGCTGGATATGAAGGAATGCTTTATAGTAGTAAAACCTATTTAGAAAATATATGGCTTAATACAGATTATCCAGTATGGCTTGCTCATTATACTAGTAAAACCAACTATGCTGGAGCATTTTCTTATTGGCAACTATGTAATAATGGACGTGTTTCAGGCATCAATGGTGATGTTGACATAAATATTCGTTATTTAGCAACCGAGTAGCACTAAATTTAAGTTAAAACGCAACCAAGTTACAATTTGCAACCGTAATTTGACAAAAAACAACCTAAAGTTGGTAGTTAAAAAACTAATAATTTAATAAAATTTATGGCGAGGTGAGGAAAATGAAGTTTTGTGAAAAACTCCAAAAATTAAGAAAAGAGAAAGGATATTCTCAAGAGCAATTAGCGGATTTGCTAGATGTATCTCGTCAATCTGTATCTAAATGGGAATCTGGAACAACTTATCCAGAAATGGATAAATTATTAAGTTTATGTAAAATATTCGATGTTACATTAGATGACTTAACTAATGACGAAATAACAGATAAAACTATAAAAGAAAAAAGTAAAAATAATTTTAGTAGTTTTGTATATGCTATTTTAGATATGATTAATAAAAGCATTGAAATGTTTAAAAATATGAACAAAAAAGAAGTAATAAAATGTATTTCTGAGTTATTTATATTGGTAATCATTTTATTAATATTTAAATTTCCTTTTAATTATATTGATTCATTAGCAAAAGATATTTTTATTAATTTTTCAGATAATACATTTAATGCTTTAAATAGTATCTGGTTATTTCTATCTAATACAATTTATTTAATATTATTTATAACAATATTTATCTATGTTTATAAAATTAGATTCTTAGATAAATACAATTATGAAACTACTTTAAAAAATAAAGAAAAAGAAACAAGTGAAATGGCAGTAGACCCAGAAGAAAAAAATATAGAGTTGCCTTCTAAAACGAGAGAAAAACATTCATTTATATTATTTGATGTTTTAGGGTCAATATTTAATATATTTATAAAAATATGTTTATTGTTTATTATAGTTCCTTTAATTATTTGTTTTATATTTTTAGTAATATGCACAACTATTGCTTTGATAATTCAATTTTTAGGAATACACTATATTGGAGTATTCATTGCCTTAATCGGAGCAACATTGGCAGTTGGTATTATTATGGAATTATTTATTAGATTCCTTTTGAGTAGCACAGTTCCTTTTAAACGAATGTTTTCATTATTTCTAATTGGAATAATTACTTTTGGTGTTGGATCTGGCTTAACAACTTACGAAGTTTCAAAAATTAAATTCTATGACGAAATACCAGAAAATATCCAAAAGAGCAAAATAGAAAATACTTATGATATGAGTGAAAATTTATTCTTTAGAGCAGATTTATATACTGATGGCATTAACTATAAAATAGATGATACGCTTAGCAACAAAGTAAAAGTTGAAATTGCTTACTATGAAGATTTTCTCAAAGTAGATACACATATGGAAGATGAATTTTACGTAATAAATTCTTATTCATTGTGGAATAATACAATAAATTATCTTGATATACTTAAAAATGATTTGAAAAATAAAACAATATATAACTATGAACTTTTAGGAAAAGTTGATATAACTATTACTTCCAGTTCAGCAAATATTGATATTATTAAGAAAAATAGTCAAAGTTATTATGAAAAACTTCATGAAAATACAGAAAATTATTATATTTATCAAGAAGAAATATATAATCTTCAAGAAGAATTGCAAAATAAAAACAATGAAAATGCTCAATTGCGTGAAAAAATCGATGAATTACAAGCTAAGTTAGATAATATTAATAGTGTTATAGGATAGGGTAAAAACCTATTCTTTTGTTATTCTCCACTTTTAAAATTCCCCAAAAAATATTATAATAAATACAACGGGTGGTTTAAATGTGGATAAATATAGATATAGATTTAAACATTGAGGAAATAGCAAATTATTTGCAAGAACTATCAACATCATTACATGACCCAATATATTTATCTTTTAATACAACAGTATCATATGCTGAAGTTTCAAGTTATCTAAATTCACTATTAGCTATTATTGTTAGTTTAGGATTAGATATCCGTATTGGACCGCATTTTATTGATGAGGGGTTTGTTTCTAAAGGTCAAATAAAAAATGAAGATGAATTATATTTTTTAACACCTGGAGAAAAAGTTATTTGGTATACAAAGCATTACTCAGTACCAGATATTCATACGATTATATTTCTAGGGACCCATTTTGGCATTGACCCATTAATCGTTAAAACAAAAGATAAAAGTAAAAGATATCAATATCACTTTATTCAACGCGAACCAATCGATTTAGAAATATCTAAACTAATAGGTAATGAAAGATTAAATTTAACAAGAATGAAAAGGAATGGTTATGAAAACAACAATTAATATTAATTTAAAAAAGAAAGATGATTTTTATAGTAGATATTCAAGTAAAAAACTTTCCTCAGAATTGACTGATTATATTTATAATGAATGTTATGGTGAAAACTACAAAAATAACATAGTTATCAACATCTATACTAAATTAAAAATAAGTGATGCAGAGAAAAATGCTATGATGGATACAGTAAGAAGAACATTTGGTTTGAAAGTCCAAGATGAATTATATTATTATGAAAAAGCCAAATTTAAAAAAACTATCCTATTTTTAATAGGAATAGTTTTGATTGTAATCTACTACTTATCTTTTATTGAAGTATTAAGTGAGATTATTTTAATATTAGGATGGCTAGCAATCTGGGAATCAGTTTATAGTTTCCTTGCTGATTCTAGTAAAGATTATATTCGTATATATCGTTTACGTAAACTAGCCTCATCCCGAATTTATTTTGTTTCACAACAAGATTCTAATTCTTGAGATAAAGTCTTTAATGCCGACTTTATCTTTTTTTCATCTTCAGCTTCTAAAGTATAATATCCGAGTTTATATGCTAAATCGAATACTTCTTTAGTTTCTTTATTTATTTCTTTAAACATACTTAGATATTCTTTATATAGTTTATTACAACTTGCTTCATTCATCACATAAGTCATATTAACTGATAGACATTTTAGAGTATCTAAAGTATCCATTATATATTCTTTATCACTCATTTGTCTCACCCTCCAACAACTTAATTAATGTATTACAATTTTTAAAATGCATATCTGCTAAAGAACTTAATTTTTTAGCAATTTCTTCATTTTCAATATTTTCAATATAATCATCAAATTTTTTCATTGCCACAAAATTCCAATTAAACATATCTTTTATATATGCGCTGTCTTTTGTGGAAATCATTTCAGGAACATTTTTCATAACTTTACCTCCCAGTAATATTATTGGCGAATATTTATTTTATAATCTGTAATTTTTTGGTATAATCTAATCATAGGTGATATTTAATGAAAAGAACAAACAAAGCATTTATGGGAATTTTAATGACTGGTTATGCATTACTAATGATTTTTATAGTATTTGTTGGAGTAAATGTCTATCAAGGAATAGTTACCGAAAAGAAATTAGATAATGAATTTGCTCAAATAGAATATTTAATTGATACAAACGGAATAACTGATAATACAATTGACATTAAATTAAATAGTTATGTATCTGATGGCGATTATTTAGATGTCGAAATGGCTATTAAAGAATATCTTCGTGATTTATTATTTGAATGTCGTAGATTAGAAGACGTTTATAATAATTCCCAACTTAATATGGTTATAAATTTATATAATTTCGATGAAGATGCTCCATATTTTGAAAATTCTAAAAAAATAATTGCTGAAGCCCGTATTAATTTAGAAGATATTGGAAATAATTTAAATGCTTTATTTGATGAAGATAAAATAATGTCATATGCTCAAAATTATGATTTAGAATATTACTATTTAGATTATTATAAAAATTCTATGATTGATCATGATATAATTGATGAAAATAGAAAAGATATTGATAGTAGTATTGATTATGGCATTTCTATGCTTAATGCTTATACTGAATATTTTACTTTTTTAAGTGATAATTCTGCATACTGGACAATGGATGAAGAATATATATACTTCGATACTGATGAACTTGTCGAAGAATATAACCGTTTATTAGATATAATAAATAATATGGAATTTACAACAGATATTGAAAATTATATTTAAAATATTGTAAATGTCATTTAATAGTCACTTTTAAAAAATATACTGGTATTGAAAGGACTGATTAGATGGAAATTTTAAAAGTTGAAAATTTATCGAAAGTCTATGGTAAAGGTGAAACTAAAATTAAAGCCGTAGATGATATTTCGTTTAGTGTTGAAAAAGGAGATTTTGTTGCTATTGTTGGAGCATCAGGTAGTGGTAAATCGACACTTTTGCATTTACTTGGTGGGGTAGATAGACCTACTAAAGGGAAAGTGTTTATTGATGGAGTAGATATTTATGCTATGGACAATGATGCTCTAGCCATTTTTAGAAGAAGACAAGTAGGATTAATTTATCAATTTTATAATTTGATACCTATATTAGATGTTGAAGAAAATATTACCCTTCCTGCTAAATTAGATGGAGCAGAAGTTGATAAAAAACATTTGAATGATTTACTCGAAACTTTAGGTTTAGAAAATCGCAAAAAACATTTACCAAATGAACTTTCTGGTGGACAACAACAAAGAGTTTCAATTGGTAGAGCCATAATTAACAATCCTGCCTTAGTTATGGCGGATGAACCAACAGGTAATTTGGACTCTAAAGCCAGTGATGAAATAATTGCTTTACTAAAAAAATCTAACCAAAAATATAATCAAACAATTATTGTTATAACTCATGATTTAGAGATAGCCTCAAGTGCTAATCGTATCATTACTATCGAAGATGGTAAGATAATTAGTGATGTAAGGAACTAACCATGAAAATTTTAAATAAATTAACTTTACGCAATTTAAAATTAAATAAAAAAAGAACTATTGTAACAATAATTGGTATTATTTTATCAACTGCCCTTATTTGTGCTGTTGCTGGTATGGTTAGTAGTATGCAAGCAACATTAGTTGAAAATGCTAAAGAAAATAATGGAAATAGGCATATAACGATAGAATCAGTTGCTACAGATGATTTAAAATATTTTGAAAATAATCGCCATGTCGAATTAATGTATTTAGTAGAAAACTTGGGATATGCTCCACTTGTTGGTAGCAAAAATCCATATAAACCATATATGTATATCGTTGGCTACACTAAAGAAGCATTTGCTAATACTAAAATTAACTTGGAAGATGGAAGACTTCCCAAAAATGCTTCTGAAATAGTAATTTCTAAAAGTATCATCGATAATGCAGAAGTAGATATAAATATCGGGGACAGAATATCTTTAGATATAGGAAATCGTGTTTGTAGCGATGGCTCAATAATGACGCAAAATAATCCTTACTTTGTTTATGAAGAAGGGTATAATGAAATAGATGAATGTAATGAAACTTTAGATTACAAATATACTAAAGAATATACAGTTGTAGGTATCATGGAAAGATTAGATTATAATGTTGAAGCTTATAATGCTCCAGGTTATACAGTAATTACTTATACTGATACTTTAACAAGTAATTCATATGATGTTTCTTTATTATTTAAAGATCCCGGTTATTATGAAAATTTTCTAAATACATTAGCTAATAGTAATGATTTAAAAGATTATGGCTATACTTTAAATGCTGATTTACTTCGTTGGCAAGGTGTCGGTCTAAGTGGTTCTAATCAAAATATGCTTTATGCCGTTGCTGGAGTTGTAATTGCCATAATTATCCTTACTAGTGTTTTTGTTATCCGTAATAGTTTTAATATTTCTATAATTGAAAAAACCAAACAATATGGTATGCTTGCAAGTATTGGAGCAACAAGTAAACAAATCAAGAAAAATGTTTTATATGAAGGTTTCATCCTTGGTTTAATAGGTATTCCAATCGGTATTCTATGTGGAATATTTGCAGATTTCGTTTTATGCTACGTTATTAACATTTTACTACCTGATTTTATCGAAGAGACTAAATTTATATTTAGTGTACCAATTTTACCAATTCTTTTAAGTGCTATCTTAGCAATTGTCACGATTTACTTATCTGTTATAAGTGCTGCTCGTAAATCTAGTAAAATTTCTCCGATTGAAGCAATTCGTAACAATAATGAAATAAAGATTAATTCTAAGAAGTTAAAGACTCCTAAAATAATTAATAAGGTTTTTGGCATCGGTGGTGAAATTGCTTACAAGAACTTAAAAAGAAGTCGTAAGAAATATCGGACAACTGTCATATCTTTAGTAGTAAGTATTTCTGTATTTATTGCTTTATCATCATTCCTAAATTATGGATTTGGTGTAGCAGGTCAATATTATAAAGATATTGCCTATAACCTACAGGTATCTATTTATCCTAAAGCAACTGAAGCAGATACTGTAACAGATGATGCAATTAAGTCTTCTTATAATGAAATTTTAGCTCTAAATAACATAAACAATTATTCTTTACAACGTAGTACTTTACTAGAAATCGATATGAAAGAATACATGACTGATGAAGGATTCTATAATTACTATGGTGAAGAAAAAGAAGAATACCAAGATGATACATTATCTTATTTACAAATAATTTCTCTTGGAGATGCTGAGTATAAAAGATATATCGAATCCCTCGGAGGCAATATAAATGATTACCAAAATGGTGGAATAATAATTGATGATTTCTCTTATTACAGTAATGACCATTATGAACACTATAATGTCTACAATGTCTCTGAAGATGATACTATAAATGGTAAATTTGAAAATGGTAATTCATATCAAATAAATATAGTAAAAAGGACAGATAAAAGACCTATGGGCTTAGAAGGTAATTATTCATCCAGTGGCTACTTAATTATACCTGATTCTATGATGGATAATCTCGATTATAATTATGAAGCTTTATACATAAATAGTAGTGATACTGCTAAATTAGAAAGTGATATTAATGATTATCTAAAAAATACTGATTATGAATACTATTTATATAACGTTGAAGAAGAAGTAAATGCCCAAAAGTCGATGCTATTATTAGTGGCAATATTCCTATATGGCTTTATAATTGTCATCAGTTTAATAGGTATTACTAATATATTTAATACAATAACTACTAACATGAATTTAAGAAGCAAAGAATTTGCTATGTTAAAATCCATTGGTATGACCAAACGAGAATTTAATCGAATGATTCATTTAGAAAGTATATTCTATGGTACAAAATCTCTACTTATTGGTATACCTTTAGGACTTCTTGGATCATTTGCAATCTATAAAGCCTTTGAAGTTGGAAATGATTTAGGATACATGCTTCCATGGCAAGCAATATTAATTTCTATTGTTGTTGTTTTCTTACTCATAACTATAATTATGCATGTATCTGTTAAAAAGATTAATAAACAAAATATTATCGATACTATCAGAAACGATAACATTTAAAAAATCATCTACGGATGATTTTTTCTATTATATTTGCTAAAATAATGTTGGTGATTATTTTATGTATAACATTTTACTTATCGAAGATAATGATTATATAATTAAAGGAATTAAATATTTATTAGAATCACACAATTTTAAAGTAACTGTTGCTAAATCTTTAAAAGAAGCAAAAGAGTTAATAAGCAATAAGTATGATTTAATAATTCTTGATTTGATGTTACCCGACGGTGATGGCCTAAAATTTTATGAAGAAAACTTAAAGGATAAAACCACATTGATACTAACTGCCAAGGATGATGAAGATATAATATCAACATCACTAGATTCTGGAGTAGAAGACTATATAATTAAACCGTTTCGTTCTAAAGAATTATTATCTCGTATTAATAAAATATTAAAAAGAAATAAGAGTAATGAACTTATTACTGTAGAAAATGTTACAATTGATACTGAGGCAGGTAGAGTATTTGTTAATGGCGAAGAAATAACTCTAACTAGTTTAGAATATCGTATTTTACTTTTACTTTTCCAAAATTTAAATAGAATAGTTACCCGTGAAATTTTAATTGATCGTATTTGGGATATATCTGGTAAATTTGTAGAAGATAATACTTTAACCGTTTATATAAAAAGAATCAGAGAAAAGTTAGGCAATGATAATATCATCAAGACAATTAAGGGTATTGGTTATAGGGTGGACAAATGAAACATGGTAAAATAATAATAACGATTACATTTATAGTGTTATTTGTAACAACAATTGCTATTACTTATTATGAATATCAAACTTATTCACGTCTTACAAATGAATTTGTATCTGATGTTGTCGATTTAATAGATGAAAATTATCCCAATATTGATACAAGTGAAGTTATTGAAATAATAAATAGTTCCGATTATGATAATAATTCTGATATTCTTACATCTTATGGATTTACTGATTCAGATTTAAGCATTTTAGTATCATTGGAAAACCAATTTCACGAACAATTGCTAATAAATATTATTATAATTGTTATTTTCGGAGCAATTATAATATTAGGTATTTACTTATACAATTTAAAAAACAAAAGAGAACTAGATAATTTAATTAAATATTTAAAAGAATTAAATCGGGGTAATTACAACTTACAAATTGATTTGAATAGTGAAGGAACATTGTCAATATTAAAAAATGAAATTTATACAACTACCATAATGCTTAGAGAAAAAGCCGAAAAAGAGTTAGTTGATAAACAAAATTTAAAAGATTCACTAACTAATATTTCTCATCAGTTAAAAACACCTTTAACTTCAATATCATTACTTGTGGATAATTTATGTGATGAAGATGTTCCTGCATCTTTACAAAAAGAGTTTTTAGGGGATATTAAAACCCAAATAGATAGCATTAATTATTTAATTATAGTCTTGCTTAAATTATCTCGCTTTGATGCTAATGTTATTACTTTTAAAGAAGAAAAAATAAATGTAAAAAATTTATGTATAGATGTTTTAAAACATATTGATGCTCTAAGAGATGTCAAAAACATTACAATCCATATAAATGGTTCAAATAATGTAACATTTATTGGTGACTATAAATGGGAATTTGAGGCTTTAAGTAATATTTTAAAAAATTGTTTAGAGTATACTTCTGAAAACAAAAATATTTATGTAAGTTTTAAAGAAACTAATATGTTTACAGAAATCACAATTCAGGATGAAGGAAAGGGTATGAGTAAAGAGGAAAAAAGAAGAATGTTTGAAAGATTTTACAAAGGGGAAAATAGTAGCAATAATAATTTTGGTATTGGTATGAGTTTGGCTAAAGAGATAATAAATAAAGATAATGGTAAAATTAAAGTAGATTCAACGCCTGGTATTGGTTCAACTTTTAAAATTCGGTATTATAAATAGTTTACTTATCTATTGCTTTTAAGTATAATTTAATTAGAAGGTGAAAAGATGAATGATTTACAAAAAATGACAAAGCCTAGAAAATTTATATTAATAATTGGCATAATCATTGTAACGTTTGGTTTATTTGGAGGAGGAATATTAAGCTATTTCATAAGTCAAGAAGAACCAACCAATTTATCTGAAGTAACAGAAGAAGGAGTTTTTTCAAAAATAGATGTAGAACTTGTGACAAGTTATTTTGCAACTCTAACAACTGATTCTTCTTTAGAAAAATATTATTTTGTAACGGAAGATGGTTACACTTACATTGCTAAAATAGATGATGATACATTTGCAAGTTTAAAAGAAAATCATGATTATAATTATAGTACAGATCCAGATGCTGTTGCTCCAGACTCTGTTACCATTGTTGGAGAATCGGAACTTATTCCTGATGAAATTAAAAATTTTGCTATCGAATATTTTCGAGATAGTGAAGGGCTTGACATAAATGAAGAAAATTTTAATAATTTAATTTATCCTTATTTAATTGATACTTATATAACTAAAACGGACACAATTATTGATATTGCTATAGTTTTTGGGGTAATAACTGTAGTTGGACTAATATTAATTATGGTTTATATGAATAGACAAACTAAAACTAAAAAAAGTATTTCGAAATATCAAAGTTCTTTAAAAACAATTGAAGAAGAATTAGAAAGTAGCACAACGATTCATAATGAAATTTGTAAAGTTTATCTGACTGAAAATTATTTAATCAGTTATAACGATGGTTTGAAAATAATTGAACTTAAATCAATTTCTTGGTTATACCCTTATGAATATCGTCGTAATGGCGTAGTTACTAATCGAAGCATTTGTATATATACAAGTGATAAACAAAAATATATGATAGGAAATATTAATGCCTGGGGAAAAAATAAAGATTCTGCTTATAATGAAATGTATCAATTGTTATTAGAAAAAACTCCAGATGCTTTGCATGGTTATTCCAAAGAAAATAAAGAAAAAGCTTTAAAAATGGAGAAATTTAGATAGAAAAATATTACTATTGACTTTACCTCTTAAAAGAGGTAAAATACTATCATTTCCATGAAGGGGTGTATTATTAATTATGATAAGAAATGCAGCTTTGGTTGCACAAAAGGAAAAAAGAATTCAAGAACTAGAAGTAAAGAAATTACAGATTGAAGAAACAATAAGGTTAGCAGAAGTTAATTTAGAAGATTTAAATAATGAATTAGTATCTAATAACAAACAATTATTAAATCTTTTAAAGCAAGATAATTTATATAATGAAGAAAAGAGTAAATTAGGATCATTGATTTGGCAAAGTGTGTTAGTAATAATTTCTTTTGTTGGTTTAAGTTTAACAATTAATTTTGCTTTTTTAATATTTTTAATAGCTTATGGCATTTATTGTGCTCCTAAACTGATTAGAATTTTGAAAAATATACAACAATATATTTCGTTAAATCTCGACGAAACAATAAAATTACTCAGAGAGAATATCCAAGACTTAGAAAAAGATAAAGAAGAGTTAATAAAGGTAATTCGTAAGTTGAACTATTCAATAGATAATGTTGAAGTTGAAAAAAAAGTAATGCAAGATATTTTAACTTTTATGTTAGAAAGAGAAGAAAAAACTATAAATTCTGAATTGCCTTCAGAAAAAGTAGATTTAAATAGAACCAGAATAAATCCTTGTATGTAATTGAGCAGATATGCTCTTTTTTCTTGCCTATAACATTATTTTTGATATACTATTATTGTGTGAGGTATTTTATGAAATTAGTAATTAAAAATTTAAAGAAAAACTTTGGTTCCAAAGAAGTTTTAAAAGATATAGATTTTGAATTTACCAGTGGCAAAATCTATGGCCTTCTTGGGCGCAATGGTGCTGGTAAAACGACACTATTTAATTGTTTAAATGAAGATTTAGATGTTGATGCTGGTGAGTTTTATATTATGGATGGTGAAAAACGCAAAATTGAATCTAAAGATATCGGCTATGTTTTATCAACACCAGTTGTTCCAGAATTCCTAACAGGGCGTGAGTTTTTAAAGTTTTTTATCGACATTAACAAAGATAATATCACTGATATAAAAACTATTGATGAATATTTTGATTTAGTAAAAATTGAACCCGAAGATCGCGATAAATTAATGAAAGATTATTCCCATGGAATGAAAAATAAAGTTCAAATGTTAGTCCATATTATTGCTAGTCCTAGCATTTTACTTTTAGATGAACCATTGACATCTTTTGATGTAGTAGTTGCTGAAGAAATGAAAGAACTATTAAAAAAACTAAAGAAAGGGCATATTTTAATTTTTTCAACCCATATCATGGAACTGGCCCTAGATTTATGTGATGAAATAGTAGTATTAAATAATGGGACTTTAGAAAGCATTGATAAGAGTAATATGAACAATGATAAATTTAAAGAAAAAATTATTAATGTTTTAAAGGGTGAAGAAAATGCTTAATGATTTTCGCATTTCTTTTCAAGTTAAAAATGCTTATACAGTAAATGAATTTATCTATGGTTTACAACGTATCCCATTTATAGGTAAATTTATTCCAGATTCTCTATATAAAATGAAGTTTTTTAAAATCTTAAGTTTTATCATAACATTTATAAGAGAAATCATTAAAATATTTGGCTTTAAATTATTATATATAGCAGTATTTTTAATATTACCTTTAAGTTTATATAAAAGTAATAGCTATGAATTTTTTATGCATATCTATTTATTCTTAGCCCTTATTGGTTCATTTTCCAATACAGAAATATTTAATCCAACGAGAGATAAATATTATATGATAGTATTAATGAAAATGAATGCTCGTAATCATACAATTAGTAACTTTCTATATTTTTTAGGTAGTACTTTCATCGGACAATTAACGGCATTGTTGTTACTTGCTCATAATATAGTTCCTTGGTATTTTATCTTACTTTTAGTTATCCTAACTATTATGTTAAAGTTTATTGCTATAAATTTCTATTTTTATCGCATGAAGATAAAAGGACAAGTAATCAATGAAAACAAACCTGAATCTTGGACTTTGTATTTTGGTTTAATAGCTATTTTACTTTGCTTAGCATATGGTTTGCCTTACTTTAATATTGTTATACCTAATTACTTATTTTTAATTATAAGTGTTATTATCCTAATATTAGGGTTAATTTCTATTAAGACAGTATTTAAATATCCCAATTATGCTAAACTATATAAAAAATTATTAAATCCTGATAATGTTTTTGTTAATAGTGAAGATGCCCAAAAGAATACTATAATTGCAAGTAATTTAAAACAAATAAGCATTGATACTACTATCACTAGTAATAAAGAAGGCTTTGCTTATTTTCATGATTTATTTGTCAAAAGACATCGTAAAATACTAAGCGATAGTGCTAAAAAAACAACTTTAGGTATTTTATTAGTTGGCATAGTTTTATTATTTGTTCTTTTCATAGTTCCTGAATCTAAAGAAATAATAAATAATTTTATATTGAACTATTTGCCATTTATTTTATTGCTAATGTACTTTTTAAATACTGGTAAAGTTGTTACCAATGCTATGTTTATGAATTGTGATCACTCTATGCTTAGTTATCGTTTCTATAGACAACCAAATACTTTACTTTCTTTATTTAAAGAAAGATTAAAAACATTAATTATCCTTAATTTAATTCCTGCACTTACAATGAGTTTAGTTATTTCTATTCTTCTAGCTGTAAGTGGGGGAGCATCATTTATTACTTATATTGTAGTTTTCTTCTCAATTGTAGCAATGTCAATTTTCTTTTCTGTTCATAATCTTATTTTATATTACTTACTTCAACCATATAATATTGGCATGGAAATGAAAAGTACAACTTATACAATTGTAAGTATAGCAACTTATTGGCTTTGTTACTATATATCTGACTTAAAAGTATCATCATTTACTTTTGGTATTATCATGATTATCTTTGCAATTGTCTATTCTTTAATATCTTTATTTTTGGTTTATAGATATGCACCGAAGACCTTCAAATTGAGGTAATTATGAATTATATATCACATTATAATTCTCCGATTGGTGAGATTCTTCTAGCAAGCGATGGGCATAATCTGACAGGATTATGGTTTGTAAATCAAAAGTATTTTGCCAAAAATTTAAATGAAGATGCTAAGGAAAGCTCCTTAGAAGTATTTGATTTAACAAAGAGATGGTTAGATTCATATTTTGAGGGAAATAAACCGGATTTTAACATCCCAATAAAATTTATTGGTAGTGACTTTCAAGTAGCAGTTTGGCAAAGTTTACTTAAAATACCTTATGGTAAATTTGTAACTTATGGTGATCTTGCCAGAAGTTTAAATACATCCCCTAGAGCAGTGGGAACTGCAGTCGGTAAAAATCCAATAAGTATTATAGTTCCATGTCACCGTGTAGTAGGTAAAAATAAAACTTTAACTGGCTATGCTGGTGGTATTGATAAAAAAGAATATTTATTAAACCTAGAAACTTCAAAATGATGACAAAACATGACAAAAAATAAGTTGCAAAGCTTATTAACATTTGTTAAAATAAAATTGTAAGCGTTACCTCTAGTGGATAATGCCTGCATGTTTGGTACAGACACTATACCTGAACAAGGCTAGTGTCTATTTTTCTATATTAAACGTAGTATCACTACAATTAATAAGATTATTATTACTAAAAGAGTACTTATATTTTCTTCTTTGTTCATATCTTTTGCCCCTTTCATTCCAAAACCCCCAATATTTGAGTAGTAAGAAATTACTTAGTTGAAAGCAGGCACTACCACTCTCAGGTAACGGTTATTTATTCTAAATTAATGTAAATACAAAATCAAGGAAAACAGTCCGTCAAAAATCGACAATAAATATATTGACTACTTATGATATAAAGATATATAATTGATGTGAAACAAGTTTCATATAGGGTGATGTTATGATAGAACTTAAAAATATATGTTTTAAAAAAGATAATAAAATAATATTAGATAGTATAAATTTAAAATTAGAAGATGAAAAATTTTATTGTATCACTGGTCCAAATGGTTCAGGTAAATCGACTCTTGCTAAAATTATCATGGGAATAGAACAACCAACCGAGGGAAAAATCTACTTAAATGGGGTAGATATAACGGATAAATCAATAGATGAAAGAGCCAAGATGGGAATTGCTTTTGCATTTCAACAACCCGTTCGTTTTAAAGGTATTACTGTTTTTGATTTATTAAAATTTGCAACTTCCAAAAATATTACACGTAAGGATGCATGTGAATACCTATCAAAAGTTGGACTATGTGCCTTAGAATATGTCGATCGGGAAGTAAATGCTTCACTTTCTGGTGGTGAATTAAAACGTATCGAAATTGCTACCATAATTGCTCGTAATCCAAGCATTGCCATATTTGATGAACCTGAAGCAGGTATCGATTTATGGAGCTTTCAAAATTTAAATACTGTCTTTAAAGAATTAGGTGCTACTTCCAAAGGAGTTACTTTAGTTATATCCCATCAAGAAAGAATATTAGATATAGCTGATGAAATAATTCTTTTAGAAAATGGTCATATTACTAAAACTGGTACTAGCAAAGAAATGTTAGATTCCTTATTATGTGAATCAAAATGTTGCAAGAAGGTGATTAAATGAATAAAGTAGATGAAGCATTATTAACTGAAGTACTCGGTGAAAATTTAGAAAAAGCCGATGCCATCAATATTCGTAAAAATGGCGAAAGTATTAAAAGAAGTGTATCACCATACATTGATATAGTTTCTAAAAAAGATAAAAGTGGAATCGACATTTTTGTTAAAGATAACGTTAAATTTGGTATAGTTCATATTCCTGTAATTATTACTGAAAGTGGATTAACTGATGTTGTTTATAATGATTTTTATATCGGTAAAAATTCTAATGTCATTATCATGGCTGGCTGTGGAATTCACAATGATTTACATAAGGATAGTGAGCATGATGGTATCCACCGTTTCTTCTTAAGTGAAAACTCCAAAGTAAAATATGTTGAAAAACATTATGGCGAAGGTAAAGGTGATGGTAAAAGAGTTTTAAATCCTACCACTGAAATATATATGAAATCAGGTTCTTCAATGACTATGGATAGTGTCCAAATTAAAGGTGTCGATGATACTATTCGTATTACGAAAGCCGAACTTGCTGAAAATACTACTTTAGTTATAAATGAGAAAATATTGACTAACAATGCCCAAACTGCTAAAACAGAATTTAATGTTGAACTAAATGGTGAAAATGCTAGTACCCATGTAACTAGTAGAAGTGTAGCAACTGATGATTCTTATCAAGAATTTAAATCAAACATTAATGGCAACACAAAATGTTATGCTCATGTTGAGTGTGATGCAATCATTAAAGATAATGGACGTGTTAAAGCCATCCCGGAAATTTATGCCGGATCTGTTGATGCCAATTTAATTCACGAAGCGGCAATTGGTAAAATCGCCGGAGAACAACTATTAAAGTTGATGTCTTTAGGTTTAAGTGAAAAAGATGCCGAAGCAGCAATAATCGAAGGATTTTTGAAGTAGGTGTAATGATGCCAAAATTAGTATTAGTAAGACACGGACAAAGTATTTGGAATTTAGAAAATAAATTTACTGGTTGGACTGATGTTGGATTATCTGATAAAGGTGTTAAAGAAGCGATAGATGCTGGTAAGACTTTAAAAAAACTAGGTTACACGTTTGATGTTGCTTATACATCTTTATTAAAAAGGGCCCAAGATACATTAAATATAATTTTAAAAGAGCTTGACTTAAATATTGAAATTAATAAAACTTACAAATTAAACGAACGACACTATGGGGCACTGCAAGGATTAAATAAAGATGAAACTAGGCAAAAATATGGCGAAGAACAAGTAAGACTATGGCGAAGAAGTGCTGAAGTTAGACCTCCAGCCCTAACCAAAGATGACCCAAGATATCCAGGAAATGATCCAATTTATAAAGATATTCCAGAAAGTGAACTTCCTCTAACTGAAAATCTAGTTGATACCATCAAAAGAGTAGTGAGCTACTATGAATCAACTATTATTCCAGACTTAATATTGGGTAAGAAAATAATTATCGTTGCTCATGGCAATAGTTTAAGAGGACTTGTAAAATACTTAGATAATCTATCAGATGAAGAAGTAATGGATCTAGAAATTCCTACCGGAGTACCTTTAGTTTATGAATTAGATGATAACCTAAAACCAATTAAACATTACTATTTAAAGGATGAAGATTATGCCTAATGTTCGTGAACCGATTAAAGAATCATCCAAAGAAAAGAAACAAAAAATAATAGACATCGGATTTAAACTAATGTGTGAAAAAGGTTATCATAATGTCTCTTGTGTAGACATTGCTGCTTCTGCTAATGTATCAACTGGTATAATTTATCAATATTTTAAAGATAAACTAGATATCTTTATTGCAGGAACAAAACTTTATTCAGAAAAGTTAATGTTTCCAATGCTAAATGCTTTAGAAAATAAAAATATTACTAAGGAAAACTTTGATAAAATCTTGCGTAATATGGTTGATGATGCTATTAAAGCGCATACGTTAACTAAAAATGCTCATAAAGAACTCATGTCGATGAGTTGCCTAGATAATGAAGTATTTGCTATATTTAATTGCAATGAAGAAGATGCAACGGAAAAGTTAGTCCGTAATTTTCCTAAAGTGAAAAATATCAAAGAAAAAGTTCATTTGTTAATTAATATGGTTGATAACTTGTGTCATGAAATAGTCTATCACAAGCATGAAAATTATGATTATGCTTTTATGAAGGAACAAACAATTAAATTGATAGAATATATGATGGAGGATGTTTATGAAAACTGATAAAAATATTTTAATTGCCTTTATACTAAATTTAGGCTTTTCGATATTTGAAATTATCGGTGGCTTATTTACTAGTAGTATTGCTATTATTTCTGATGCTTTTCATGATTTTGTTGATGCTTTTAGTATTGGATTATCCTATATTTTAGAAAGAAAAAGTAAAAAGAAACCAGATTATAAATATACCTATGGTTATATGCGTTTCTCAGTCCTTGGAGCTTTTCTAACAACCACTTTTCTTGCTGCTGGTTCCATAGTAGTTATGATAAGTGCAATCAATCGTTTATTTAATCCTGTGGAAGTTCATTATAATGGCATGATTATAATTTCTATTATTGGTATCATTGTAAATTTTCTAGCTGCTTATCAAACTAAAGATGGAGATTCATTGAATCAAAAGTCAGTAAACTTACATATGCTTGAAGATGTCTTAGGTTGGATTGTAGTTTTCATCGGATCAATTTTAATGAAGTTTACCGATATTTCCTATATCGATTCTATTATGAGTATTGGTATTGCTTGTTACATTTTAATTCATGCCCTAAAGAATTTAAAATCTGTTTTAGATTTATTCTTAGTGAAAACTCCTGCTTCAATCGATATTGACCATTTAAAAAAAGAGTTATTAGAAATTCCTAATGTAACTGATATTCATCATATCCATGTTTGGAGTATCGATGGCGTAAATAACTATGCAACACTTCATGCTGTAAGTGATGTTAAAGATTTAACTGCTGCCAAAAAAGCTATAAAAGAATGCTTAAAGGAACATGGAATTGCTCATAGTACTATTGAACTAGAAAATTCTAAGGAAAAATGTCCTGAACACGATTGTGTAGTAAAAGTATCAAATAGTACTCATCATCATTAATGTCAAACTCGCAAGAGTTTTTTTCTTTTTCTCTTGACTTGGAGTTATCTCCAGACGTTATGATATAATTAGTTAATAAAGGAGGATTATGAAAAAATTAGTAATTTATTTTTCTCATACTGGGGAAAACTATATGAGCGATGGCATTAGAAACATCGATAAGGGCAATACCGAAATAGTTGCTGAAAAAATTGCTGCTAAAACGGGAGCAGACTTATTTGAAGTTGAAACTATTAAGGATTATCCATATGACTATTATGAATGTTGTGCTGAAGCTAAGAAAGAATTGCAAAGTCAAGCAAGACCGGAGTTAAAAAGATATTTAAATGATTTATCAGAATATGATACGATTTATATCGGTTATCCTATTTGGTATGGCACATTTCCAATGGCTTTAGCAAGTGCTTTAGAAAGATTGAATTTTACGGACAAAACTGTAAAGCCATTTGCAACTAATGAAGGTAGTGGTTTAGGTAATTCAGTTAGTGATATAAAACGCATTTGTAACAATGCTATAGTTTCTGATGGTTTATCTATCCGGGGTAGTGATGCTAGTATTTCCGATAATTTACTAGATAATTGGCTTTAATAATTTTTAAAATATGAAAAATAAACACTTAATCTTTATTTTATTGGTTGTCTGCATCATCACTACATTTTTAATAATTCTTATATTAGATGAAAATCATAATCAAACAACTTCTAATAAAGATAATATTATAGAAAGTGGAGAAAATGCTATGAATTTAACAATAAATGGTACAAATCTAAATGTAAATTTGGAAAATAATGCTACAACAACAGCTTTACTAGAACTACTGCCATTAGAAATATCAATGTCTGAGTTAAACGGGAATGAAAAATATTATTATTTATCTGAATCTTTACCAACAAATGCTGAAGAAGTTGGAACAATTCATGCTGGTGATATTATGCTTTATGGTGATGATTGTCTTGTAATATTCTATGAAACATTTGAAACCAATTACCGTTACACTAAAATAGGTCATATTGCTAACTATGAAGATTTAAAAGAACTTTTAGGAAGTGGAAATATAACTGTAAGGTGGGATAAATAATATGAAAGTTGTTCGCATGTTTTTAGATATTTTAATGTTTATTTTGATGCTTATTTTAATGGGACCTCATATTTACCACATTTATTCTTTTTATAATTCATCATACATTAAATGTTAGATATTATAAAAATATTTTTAAAGGAAAATACAATTTTATGAGAATATTCATGCTAGTAATTGATATTGCCTTATTTATAGCCATGCTTGGTATGATGATTAGTAGTGTAATTATTTCTAGTGATGTTTTTGCCTTTTTAAATATTCCAACTTCATCATTCGGCAGAAATTTACATATGGTATCAACTGCCTGGAGCTTTGTTTTAATGGCTATGCATGTTGGTCTTCATTTAAATGCAATAGTTTACAAAATAAAAAATAAATTAAAGTCTAGTAATTTTAATATGTTTCATATCTACTGCTAATTGTTATTCTTATTTATGGTATATATAGTTTTATAAAACATAAGCTATGGGAAGATACGTTTTTGTTAACTCATTTTAAATTCTTTGATTACGATCAAAACCCAATTATATTTTATTTAGAGATGCTATCGATTGTCATACTTATAGCCACAGTAACTTATTTATTAATTAAATTTAGTAATAAAAGAAAAAGCAAAAATAGTGCAGAGTAATCTGCATTTTTTCGTTGTCTAGTTTTATTTAATTATTATATAATATAATTAGTGATTGATATGAAGAAAATAGTTTTAAAAATCTCAGGGATGACTTGTAGTGCTTGTTCTTCAGGATTGGAAAAATACCTTTCTAAACAAAAAGGAATAATTAGCGCATCCGTAAATTTAGTATTATCCTTAGCAACAGTAGAATATGATAGTATTTCAGTTAAGACAATTGAAAAATATATTTCGGAAGCAGGTTTTAAAAGTCTCGGCGAATTTAAAAGAATAGATGAATTAGAATCTAATTCTAGTGATAAACATAAATTAATTATTTTAGGTGTAGTTATAATATTTTTAATGTATGTTTCTATGTATCATATGATTAATGCTCCAGCATTCCCATTGCTTAATCATAATCATCCCGTAATATTAGCAACATTTATGCTATTAGTATCAATTATATTTTTAATCTATGGTTTCGATATTATCCAAAGTGGTATTAAAAATTTAATTCACAGAATGCCCAACATGGATACTCTCGTAATGTTTAGTGTCATTTGCAGTTTTTTATATAGTCTTTATGGATACATCCAAATAGTTTTTGGTAACTATGACTTTATTCACAATCTATATTTTGAATCTACTTGTATGGTTATTTATTTTATTAAGTTAGGACGTTTCATTGAAACCCTTGGTAAAGATAAAACTAAGAGTGCTCTAAAAGAGTTAGTGCAAATTACTCCCGAATATGCAGTATTAAAAAAAGATAATGAAGAAATTAAAGTAACCATCGATGAAGTTAAAGAAGATGACTTGCTCATGAGTAAAGCCGGAGAAAAAATTGCCGTCGACGGTGTAGTTGCCAGTGGTAAGAGTTATGTTGATGAATCTTTTATCACTGGAGAAGCAAATCCCATTTTAAAAAAGGCTGGAGATAATGTTATCGCCGGATCCATCCTTTATGATGGTTATTTGGAATACAATGCTAAAAGAATTGGTAAGTCTTCGACGATATCACAAATTATTGAAATAGTTATTAATGCAACTTCTAATAAGAGCAAGATTGAGCGTCTTGCTGATAAAATAAGTGGTTATTTTGTCCCAATAGTTATAGGTATAGCTATATTATCATTCATAATACATTTACTTGTTGGAACAGCTTTTGCAGATTCCCTAACACATTTTGTAACTATTTTAGTTGTTGCTTGTCCTTGTGCTTTAGGACTAGCAGTACCTCTAGTAAATGTTGTTGCTAATGGCTTATGTGCTAAAAAAGGAATATTTTTGCGTAATGGTGAAGTCTTAGAAAAAGCTAAAGATATCGATACAATAGTATTTGATAAAACAGGAACAATAACCTATGGTAAATTAAATGTTTATAAAATGTTTAATTATTCTAAACTTCCAGATAAAGAATTATTAAACATAGTTGCCAGCATTGAATCACTATCTAATCATCCAATGTCTAAAGCCTTCAAAGTAAAAGAAAAACTAAATGTTACTAACTATCAAGTTATCCCAGGTAAAGGGATAAAGGGTAGTATTAATCATAAAACCTATTATCTTGGTAATGCTAGTATCTTAAAAGATTTAAATATTGAAGATGAGTATACAAAAAACTATCAAGAATTAACTACTACTGGTTGTAGCATAATCTATGTTATTCAAGATAATAAAGTTATTGCTTTAATTGGTCTTCGAGATACAATTAGAAAAAATGTTAAGAGCGTTATTAAGAAATTTCAAAAATCCGGAATTGAAGTCATAATGCTTACCGGAGATAATAAAGAAACTTCTAGTATTATTGCTCGTGAAATAGGTATTACCAACATCTTTGCTGATGTTTTACCCCAAGATAAAGCAAATACTATTGATAATTTTATTAATGATGGTAAAAAAGTTGCCATGGTAGGTGATGGTATCAATGATGCTCCGGCCTTAGTAAAATCTACTGTTGGTATAAGCATATCCGATGGCACCGATATAGCAGCATCTTCATCAGATGTAATATTGATGAATAATGATATAAGTAATATTCTAGATTTAATTAATATTAGTAAAAAATCTTATCGTGTTATTAAACAAAATTTATTCTGGGCATTTATCTACAATTTATGTATGATACCTATTGCTGCTGGAGTATTTACAAATATAGAAATGACTCCGATGTTTGGCAGTATTGCTATGACTATAAGTAGTTTAACCGTTGTTTTAAATTCGTATATATTTGGAAGGAGGAAAATATAATGGAATATAAATTGACAATCAATGGTATGAAATGTGAAGGATGCGTAAATAGAATCAATAATGTTTTAAGTACCATTAAAGGGGTAGAATCATTTAATGTATCTTTAGAGACTAAAGCATTAACTATTAAAGTAAAAAAAGAAAAGACATTAAATGAAGTAATTACTAAGATTGAAAATATGGGATTTAAAGTGGAAAGATAAAAAAAGTCCGGTTTTCGAGAAAAAAGTCCGGTTTTTGATTCAAAAATAACGCAAAAACCGAACTTTTGTGATAAAATTAACTAAAAAAGTCCGGTTTTCGAAAATAAAGGAGTTAAAATATGGAAAAATACGTTAAAGTAATGTTTGGAATTAATAGTGGAGCAGGTGATTTTCAATATGAAATTGGCAGATTAAATGTAGCAACCATTTGGAACCCAAAAGCAAAGTCCGGAAAAGAATTCGGTGGATTTAATTTTTCAACTGAAGAAAAAATATTAAGATGGTTACATCGGGGAGATACAATTTATGATGTAGAAATTCCTGATGGTGCTGAAGTAATAGATGTAGTAGAATCGGCAACACCTCACGGAGTATTTAGAACAAATAAAATAATATTAAAAAATCCTCGTAAAGTTACTGATGAAATGGCTCTAGAATTTTATAAAAAATCTACTATTCCTGAATTTGCTTATTATAAAGCAATGGCGGCAGTTGCAGTAATGAATTATAAAAATACAGCAATGCAAATATTTAAAGATAAAGTTAATAAAGATAATATAAAAGTAGTGTTAGAAGAATGGAATGATTTTATAGATAAAAAAGATGATAGAACAAATGAAACTGTAGAACTAATAGAAAGTATGTTAAATAATTTTTAATATAATGAGGTTGATAAAATGAATATTTATGAAAGTAAAAATTGGGAAGTAGTATTTGTTAAATGGGGGCAAGAATTTGTAGGAGATTGCATTATATCTTCTAAAAAAGAATCTCTTAGTGATTTAACCAACGAAGAATGGGTAGAACTAGGAAAAATTGAAAAAGAATTAGAAAGAGTTTGTAAAAAACTTTTTAATGCAACAATGTTTAATTTTGCTTGCCTGATGAATAATGCTTATCGTGATAACGAAAAACCACATGTCCATTTTCATTTTATTCCTAGATACAAAAAAGAACTTGAATTATTTGGTAAGAAATATAAAGATATTCATTTTGGATATAATTTTTGGAAATGGGAAAATGATGAGCAAAGTAAACAACCTGACATTTTTACTAAAGAAGAAAAGTATGCTATATTTGAAATGATAAAAAAGGAGTTTAATTTAGAAAATGACTAAAGATGAAATAAGAAATAAAATAATAAGTTTAAAAAGTGATGAAGAAATAAAGACTTTTGTAGAGTCTAGAATTGCTGAATTAGAAAATAATAGTGGGGAGGCAACTGTTGGGCAAGGTTATACAGATTCTTTTTCTGAATATATTTCTGATAAGGTACATTATAAGGCTGCCGCAAAGATTAAAGATAAAGAATGTCCTGATTTAGTTTATGATGATTTAACACCATATTATAATTTAGTTAACGAACTTAACAAAAATGGTAATTACGCAGTATTAACATTATTTACAACCATATTTTATATAGTTAATGATTATTTGCCATCAGATGACATTGGCTGGGGAAGAGCGCTTACATATTTTTCGCACCATGAAAAACGTTTGTCTATCAAAACTGTAAGGGAAAATGGCTGTGCTTTTTGTTCTGAAAAATCCGGAATGGCACACAATTTATTTAAGTTTTTAGGAATTGATTCGGAAGTTATTTGTGGAGCAAGGGGGAAAGACTTACATGCCTTTAATATGATTTATCCAAATGGCTATGGTAATGAACCGATGATTTTATATGATCCATCATTTTTTGTTGACTTTATTAAGAATGATAAAAAAATATCATTAGGATACTTTAAGGCATTTAAAAAAGAGGCTTACGAATCCTTTAAACAAGGTATTCCAACCGAACTTGATTTAAGTAAAACTGAAGTTAATTATCGAAGACTATATGGTAATGCATTAGATGGCTATGAATTTAAAGATGAACATCCTGTTTATGTTTATGGACTTGATGCTAGCAGAAATTATATTGATAGTCTTGGTGGTGGAAGATAATAACCTATGAAAGTATTAAGTTTAACTGAACCTTATGCAACTTTAATAAAAGAAAATAAAAAGAAAGTAGAAACACGTAGTTGGAAAACAAATTATCGTGGTGAACTTTACATCCATGCCAGCCTTACTAAAGGAAAAATAAAACCAGAATTATTATCACTTATTGATAAAGATAATTTGAATTATGGTTGCATAATTTGCAAATGTAGACTTGTAGATTGTATTTATATGACCGATGAGTATGTCGATAAAATGAAAAAAGAAAACTATCAAGAGTATATTTGTGGTGAATACCAAGAAGGAAGATATGCTTGGATTTTAGATAACATTGAACCTTTAGAAACTCCAATTAAGGCAAAAGGGCAACTTAGTATATGGAATTATGAAATTGATACTTAGTTTTACACTAAGTGTTTTTTCTTGCCTTTTAAATTGTATATGATATACTTAAAGTAGCAAAGGAGGATATAAGGCTATGAAAAAAAGATTGTTAGGTATATTTTTAATTATGTTGGGCTTTTCACTAACAGGATGTAATAAAGATGATGCTAACGTTCCAGAGAAAAATGAAACTGTATATGTTGAAAGTGAAATAATAGATAATTTGAAAAATACTGTAAGAGTAGACATAAGAGAATTAACGGAAGATAAAATAGTTGGCACAATCACAGATAGTGAAACTATTAACGAATTAATCGCTGCAATTTCAACTAGTAGTTATAGCGGATCTGATTGTCTAGCGGATGCTCATCAAATGGAACTAGAAATGTATGACGAAAACGATAATTTGTTAGATACAATTGATTTTTGGCCAAACATAGAAAGAATTAGACCGGAAAACTCATCCAATAACTGTTATTTTAATGTCCAAGGTGAAAACACAGTTAAAAATATAATCGAAAGTGAAACTGATTATAAGTTTTAAGGAGAAAAATGAAAAAGATAATAATATTAGCAATTTTATGTTTAACTTTAACAGGATGCCAAGGCACACCTAAACAAGAAGTAGACATACCATTCAATCCCAATTACACTTTGACAATAGAATTAGATGGCGAATCTATAACTAATACAGGCTTATCATTTACTGTTTCTGAAGATATGGAAAATCC
>CALVIU010000003.1 GCA_944331835.1 uncultured Bacilli bacterium
AGAGTCCAAAGGACTCAGTGAAGTAGAAATGTCTTGTAGTGATGCAAGGTCAGTCAAATTTGTTTGACTTTTGTTCTTTTGGTGATAATATGATAAAATGAATATGCAAGTTATAATTAGAATGGAGAAATTGTATGAAAAAATTAATATTAGTTGATGGTAATAATTTAATGTTTCGAAGTTATTATGCTACTGCTTATAGTGGTAATATGATGAAAAATTCTAAAGGGTTACCTACCAATGCCTTATTTGGTTTTGTTTCAATGATTAATAAGATAATAGCTGAAGAAAATCCAACATATATGGCTGTAGCTTTTGATATAGGGAAAAACTTTCGTAAAGAAAAGTATGACTTTTATAAAGAAGGAAGAATAGATACTCCAGAAGAGTTGAAAATTCAAATGCCCATCGCTAGAGAAATATTAGATGCATGGGGGATCAAACACTTTGAATTAGCACCTTATGAAGCCGATGATATCATTGGTACAATTGCTAAAATGACTGAAGAAGATCCTGATTTTGTTTCTGTGATAGTTTCTAGTGATAAAGACTTATTACAGCTTATAAGTGATGAAACAGAAGTTAAATTATTAAAGCAAACTGGCTTTATTCGTTATAATCATGAAACGTTTTTAGAAGATTATAAAATTGAACCTATTAGAATAATCGATTTAAAAGCTTTGATGGGTGATGCTTCTGATAATATTCCTGGTGTCAAAGGTATTGGTGAAAAAACGGCTTTAAAACTCTTACAAGAATATGGTTCTCTTGATAATATCTATGCGAATTTAGACAACATCAAAGGTAAAGTTCAAGAAAAACTTGCTGCTGATAAAGAAAATGCTTATATGAGTAGAGATATTGCAACCATTTATCGTGAGGTTCCTTTAAATATTACCTTAGAAGATTTGAAATTTAGTTTAGAAGACGATTCAATTCTAAAAGAAAAATATCAGGAATTAGAATTCTTTTCTTTGCTTAAAACTAGTGTAGTTTCTAAAAAACAAGAAGAAATAAATTATAAAAATATTTCTTCTTTAGATGAATTTGTTTTAGAAGATAAAATAGCTCTTTATTTGGAACTAGATAATGAAAATTATCATATGGCTAATATAATTGGTATGAGTATTACAGATGGAACTAATACTTATTATATTAACAACGATTTAGTAATTCCAGTTTTAGAAAAGATAAAGGATAAAGAAATAATTACGTATGATTTAAAAAAAGTTATTTGTGCTTCTCACATATTTATAAATGGTACATTTGATGCTATGATTGCAGCTTACATATTAGGTTACAACCAAAAAGATGATATTGCTTATCTTTCTAATCAGTTCGATGAAAATATTGAATTTTACGATACCCTAAAGAAAAATAACTTTAATAATCCTACAGAAATTGTAAAAAAGTGTTTATTTCTATTTAAAATAGCTCCTGACTTCATTAGTAAAATGGAAAGTGAAGGAGACTATGAATTATTTAAGTCTATTGAAATGCCTTTAGTGCATGTTCTAGCAGACATGGAAATGACGGGTATTAAAGTAGAAAAGAAAGTTTTAGATGACATGCAAGGTGAAATAGAAGTAAAGATCGAACTTATAGAACAAGAAATTTATAATCTAGCAGGTATAAAGTTTAATATCGGTAGTCCTAAACAATTAGGTGAAGTCTTGTTTGATAAATTAGGGTTAGCTAAGGGTAAGAAAAATAAAACAGGTTATAAGACTGATGTTAAAGTATTAGAAAAGTTGGCTAAGGATTATCCAATTGCTGAAAAAATATTAGACTATCGAGCTTTAACTAAACTAAATAGCACCTATATTGCAGGATTAAGCAATTATATCCTAAGTGATGGTAAAATCCATACTATTTATAAGCAAACCTTAACAAGAACAGGTCGTCTTTCATCAGTTGATCCAAATTTGCAAAATATCCCTGTTCGTGAAGAATTGGGTCGTAAGATTAGAAAAGCCTTTGTACCAGTTAATGATGTACTCTTAAGCGCCGACTATTCTCAAATTGAACTTCGTATCTTGGCCCATATATCTAAATCAGTTGGTTTAATTAAAGCCTTTCAAAATGATTTAGATATCCATACTAAAGTTGCTAGTGATATCTATGGTATTCCAACTGAAGCTGTTACTAAAACTATGCGCCGTACTGCTAAAGCAGTTATATTTGGTATTGTCTATGGTATCAGTGGCTTTGGCCTTGGTGAAAACCTACATATTTCGCGCAAGGAAGCTGATGATTTTATCCAAAAGTATTTTGAACTTTACCCAGAAGTAAAAAAATATACGGAAGATATAGTTAAATTTGCTCATGAAAATGGCTATGTTAAAACATTATTTGGTCGCAAGAGAGTAATTGATGAAATCAAAAATCCTAATTATATCATCCGTAGTACGGGAGAAAGAATGGCCATGAATACTCCAATCCAAGGAACCAGTGCTGATATTATGAAAATGGCCATGATTAATGTCTACAATCGCTTTATTAAAGAAGGTATAACTAGTAAAATACTCCTTCAAGTTCACGATGAAATCATCGTCGACGTCAAAAATAGTGAACTTGACTTAGTAAAAAAGATTATCAAAGAAGAAATGGAAAATGTTTACAAGTTGGATGTTCCTTTGAAAGTAGAAATTGATACTGGTATCAATTGGTATGAGGCAAAATGATAGAAAGTGTTATAGAAAAATATAATTATCCAGCTGATTTAGCCAATTTCTTGCGAGATTTATATCCTTGGTTAATCGAATATTTTGGTAGTGATAAAAAGGATATAATTGATGCTATGTTTTTAGATACACCAATATTTACTAATACAAATAGTTATGAAATAGTGAAAAAATATGGGGACTTGGAAAACTTAGGGATAGTTAAAGAAGATGATTTTAAAAGAGCTAGCGGGGTATGTTCTTTTGATGTAGATGTAATTTGGGAAAATGGCGAATACAAAATAGACAAGTATAAAAGAGCGGTTAGTGTATCAGGAGACATTTCTGAAGATCGTGTTAAATCCGATCTTATTCATGAAATATGCCACGCTATTAAAACTTATTACAATGGTTTTGTCATTTGTGGCGACATATTAATTGAACGAGATGGTTTAATTATTCGCAGAAGTAAATTAATTAATGAGAATAACAGAGTAAGAAAAGCATTAATAGAAGAACATAATGTAGCTTTTGAGGAAGGCCTTAATTCTTTAGCGGAAGAATGGCTAGCTAAAAAAGTAATTGATCCCGATTATGAAGTGAAAGGTTATGGTTTAATCACTCAAATGGCTAGAAATGTAGTTCGTGGATTAGATTGTTTACCAGAATTAATAAATGCTCAAATTTATAAAACAGATGTTGATTTTATTCCCGAATATGAAAAATTAATGGCTATATCTGATTTAATATATCAAAAGAATTTAGAATTATTTGAAGCTATATTTGATAAAGAAAAATTCAATAAAATAAATGCAGAACTTCAAAGTATAATAATTAATGATTACAATCCATTAATAAAAGAGATTATAACAACTAAAGTAGAAAGGTGATGTTTATGCCAGAGATAGCAGAAGTTGAAACAGTTAGAAATACTTTAAAAAATATGATATTAAATAAGAAAATAAAAAGTGTTAATGTAATATATCCCAAAATGCTTGAAAGCGGTGTAGAAGAATTTAAAAAATTACTTCCAGGAAGAAAATTTATTGATATTAAAAGAATTGGTAAATGGTTAATATTTGATTTGGGAGAATATTATTTGCTTAGTCATTTACGGATGGAAGGAAAATTTTTTGTTAAAAATAGTGATGAAGAAATAAATAAACACGAACATATAATTATTACATTTACTGATGGTATTGATTTAAGATATCACGATACTAGAAAGTTTGGTAGAATGAATTTAATTAAAAAAGAAGATTTAAATAGTACTGAGGCAATAAAAAAGCAGGGTATTGAACCAATAAGTGATGAGTTAACTAAAGAGTACTTATATGATAAAATTAGCAAAAAACATTTGCCAATGAAAACAATCCTCTTAGATCAAACAATCATTGCTGGTCTTGGTAATATCTATGCCGATGAAGTCTTATTTGCTTCCAAAATAAATCCTTTAAAAAAAGGTGTAGATGTAACAATGGATGAGTGTGAAAGAATAAGAAAGTCTTCTAAAAAAATAATCGAAGAGGCAATTAAGTATGGGGGAACAACTATAAAAAGTTATACTTCTTCTCTAGGTGTTACAGGAAGATTCCAACAATTCTTGCAAGTTCACAAAAGAGAAGGAGAACCTTGTAATGTTTGTGGTACTCCCATTGAAAGAATAAAAGTTGGTGGCAGAAGTACATATTTTTGCCCAAAATGTCAAGAAATGTAAGTTTACATTCGTTCAACCCGTAGGGGTTGTTTTTTTTTTTTTTTTTTGGTATTATAGGAAATATAGAGAGTATGTATGAAAAAATGAGGCAGTTTATTTGACGCCAATTTACAATATTCCTCAGAAAGGATTGGAGAAAATGAAGAAGAAATATTTAATTATTAGTATAAGTGTTTTACTTGTATTATCTACTTGTTTATATGTATTTATAAGTGATACTACAGAAAAAGTAGTTATAAGCAGTAATAAGGAAAGTAACAGAAGTGTAGTTAATACTAATGCATTAACGATGATGTATGAAACAGAAGCGGGTAGCGGAGAATATCAAGTTAGTAGTGATACTTCTTGGCCAACTGATGGATATACATTTAATGAAACTTTGTCAAAGTGTGAAAATGGAAGTGCTCTTACTTGGGACAATGAAAATAAAAGAGTAGTTGTATCAACTTCAGTTTCTGATAAGTGTTATGTTTACTTTGATAAAGAACCAGATGTTATATATTTAGCAAGTTATATAACAAGTCAATATACAACAGATGGGGAAAATGGATTATATTATCACGATGCGGACTTAGCAAATGGAGCAGGGGATAATAGTTATCGTTTTAGTGGAGCAAATCCAAATAACTATGTGTGTTTTGGAACAGATGAAGTAAGTTGTCCAGAAGATAACTTGTATCGAATAATTGGAGTATTTAATGGACAAGTAAAACTAATAAAATCAACAAGTTATGGAAATTATGTTTGGGATGATGGAAATAGTAATACTTGGGATGCGAGTACGAAACCAGATATATATACAACATTAAATACAACATACTATAATACACTAGGAAGTGAATGGCAAAGTAAAATAGCCACACATAGTTGGAAAGTAGGGGGAATGGCAAGAGATACATCAGCAACAGCAAAAGATTATTACGATACAGAAGTAGGTACAGGACAAAGTGGATACGAAGAAACGATGAAAATAGGACTAATGTATGTAAGTGATTATGGATATGGAGCAAGCGAGGAATATTGGACAACAGAACTAAATAATTATGAACCAACAGTAGATTCAAATTGGATGTATTTAGGCGCTTATGAATGGTTAATTTCCCGCAATTCGGGCAATACGTACAGTGCGTTCAGTGTGGGCAGCGCAGGATATGTGGGCAGCCGCCGCGTGAACTATACGTATGCGGTGAGGCCGTCCTTCTATCTGGAGTCTGATGTAACATATGCTAGCGGATCAGGCAGTATGACTGACCCGCTAAAGATAAACTAGGGGCGAAGAAAGGCTCGTCTTCGCGCCTTTACGGTGCGAGGCGAGCGGGGTAAAAATTGGGCTACGAGAGAGTAAGGTTGAAGACAAACATTGATGAAAAATTGGACTCTGCCACATCTGCGTGTAAATGCAGGTGTGGCAGGCACGCATATTGCTACTTTGTGCAGTCAGTGGCAATGAATAGTTATATTTAACATACCTTCTTTCATTTAAATATAACTTATTATTGGGTAATCTTATGATAATTTCCCGCAATTCGGACAATACGAACAATGCGTTCAATGTGAACAACACAGGATATGTGAACAACAACAACGTGAACAATACGAATGCGGTGAGGCCGAGACCTTTATAGTTCTAGGATGATAAGATTAAGGTTTTATGATGAATGAGATAAAGGACAAAGATTATCCTGAGCAATATGCTCGAATATGAAATATGCACGGAGGGTTATACGTAACCTTCCTATATGGCATATTGATAAATTTTGACGATGATTAATTAAATTTGAGGCTGGTTTCCTTTCCTGGCTTTACCGAGTGATAAAAATTAAATGCTTTCTCCTTTCTTATTTAATTTTTATCACACTTTTTTAATGAATATTTTGTAGTAAAGGAGTAGTAATGAATAAAAATTATGTTTCCCTTTATAAATCGGGAAAGTTTTACAATGCATTCGGGGACGATGGTTTGATATTACATCATTTAATTGGGTATAAATTTGTAGAGTACAAACAATCAGTTGGTTTTCCAGAAAGTGCTTTTGGAAAAGTTAAAAGTTTATTAGATGATGTAGATATATCTTATAAAGTTTATGATAAAGATATATTAATTGAAGAAAAGAAGGGTAATAATAAAAAATATAACAAGGTATTAAGTGAAGCTTTAAAGAAATATGATTTAGAAAAAAGACTTATAAGAATTAAAGATAAAATTAATACCTTTAGTGCTGAAGATTTAGAAAAAATAATCGAGGGTATTGAAAGTGGAAAAGATAACGAATAATGAGAAATTTTTAATAATAAAAAATATTAAAAGTTTTATTTTAGGTTTAGAAAAAATACTGTTAACTTTTCCTAAGAAAGATTTAATTTCAAGAAGTTTAGTTTATAATGATTCTTTAGAGCTTTTAGAATTAGTTGTTAAGGCTAATTATGAAAATAATATTGATCTTAAACATAATTATCAAATTGCAGCTTTAGCTAAAATAAATAAAATAGATTTTTATTTAGAAAGGGCATATAAACTTAAATATATAAGTGAAAAACAATGTTTAAGTAAAACGGGACAATTACTTAAAATTAATAAAATGATTTATGTGTGGTGTCGTAATGAAAAATGACCTTACAGTAAATAATTTATTAAAAATATATGAAACAGAAATATCTAAGAATGTTAAAAATAAAAAAAGTTTATATAATTTTGAAGTAAATAAAATGCAAAATATTACTAATATATTAAGTATGTTAAATAATGGTGATATTGGACATAAGAAATACAATATATTTTTAATTTATGAACCTAAATGTAGATTAGTAATGTCTTTAAGTGTTAGTGATAAAATTATTAATCATTTCGTAACTAGATATTCTTTAGAAAAGAATTTAACTAAATATTTGGATCCTAGAAATATTGCAACTAGAAAGAATATGGGAACTGATTATGGAATTAAATTAGTTAGAAAATATTTAAATAAATTAAAAAAAGATAATGATATGTTTTATATACTAAAAATTGATATAAGTAAATATTTTTATAGTATAGATCATAATGTATTAAAAAGTGAACTTAAGGATAAATTAGATGATTATGAATACGATATAATAAGTAAAATAATTGATACTACTAATGAAGAATATGTAAATAAAGAAATATTTCATAATATATCTAAACATAATCTTGATTTACCGCTATATTATTTTGGTAAAGGTCTTCCAATTGGCAATATGACTAGTCAATTCCTTTCGATATTCTATTTACATAAATTAGATCATTTTATAGTTCATGATTTAAAATTAAAGTATTATGTTAGATATATGGATGATTTTATAATAATGGATAAAGATCTTAATAAATTAAAACAAGCTAGAGAAATAATTATTGAAAAGTTAGAACAAGAATATAAATTAAAAGTAAATACGAAAAAAACTTTTATAGTAAATAGTAAAATAGGTTTTGCTTTTTTAGGATATGTGTTTAAAGTGTTAGATAATAAAACAATTATTAAAATTAAAAGATGTAATTTAGAAAAGATAAAGAAAAGAGTTAAAAAAGTAAATTATTTATTTAAAAATAAAAAGATAAGTCATTATAAAGCATTTTGTACAATTATGACTTATTCTAATTGTTATAAATATAGTAATAATATAAGAGTATTAAAACTTATTGATAAATATTTTTATGAAAAATAAGTGTGAATTTTTTAAAAGAATATATAAAGATTATGTAATTATATTTGATTATAATGGTGTAAAAAAAACAATGGGTTTTGATAAAATGTTACAAAAATATATAAGAAATGGTGATATAAATTATATTATTGTTTATAATGATTTTACTATAGAAAAACATATATGTAAGAATAATAATTACTATAAGTATTTAATAATTGATTTTTTACAATATTTCGTTCGACAAAAGTAGACAGCATCTCCTATGGACAATGGAGTATTTGTGTGTTAGCTTAGCTAATTAAGGAAGAAATGCTAATAGATCAAATACCTAGGGTTAGTAAATTCTTCTATTAAAGAAAGAGGGATTTGGTTAATGAGTAAAAATAATAATACAGTAAAGGGATCAGATGATAATTGCTTTAAATCAATTGTTGCATCCCCTAAAGGAAAAGAAATACTAGAAAGTATATTAAAACAAGTATTAAAAAGTGATGTAGAGATAATCGAATTTGTTAATACAGAATTAGGGAAATTTAATAAAAATGTAAAAAATAAAAGAACAGATATTATAGTAAAAATTGATGGAATAATAGCAAATGTAGAAGTAAATACGAATGATTATATATATTCTAAATTTTTTAGAAATTTTGTCTATCTAGTTTCACTATTTAGTAGGTATTGTGTGAAAGAAAATAAAAATAAGAAAAAGATATATGACACAATAACAAATATAATCCAAATAAATTTAAATTTTGGAGTTACTGATATAAAAACAGATAAACTAATATTAGAAAATAGATTTGGAAATGCAGAAGGACATATAATAAAGAATTTAGTATCATATGATGTTTTTGTAGACAATATCAAGAAATTTTGCTATGATAATGATGAAATAGAGCAATATAAGTATTTGCTTATGTTAGATATGACATTGGATGAGTTAAGAAGCTTCTATCCAAGTGATGAAATAATAAAGGAATATGGTGATGCACTTATGAAATATAGTGAAGATACATTTATATATCCGTATAGTGAAGAAGAGGAAAAAGAGATGCTTCATAATACAGAACTTGATATAGCGTATAATGATGGTGTTGAGAAAGGCATTGAGCAAAAAGAAATAGAAATGATAAAGAATTTCTATAAAATAGGTACACCAGTTGAAGATATAGCTAAAGCTAGTAATTTAAGTGTAGATGAAGTAAATAAAATATTAAAAGAAAAATAAGGATTTTAAAAACATATAATTAATAAGGTGATATGCGTGCATATGAAAGATAACCTTATTAATTTTTTATATGATAAAAAATATTTTATAAATATATATGATGAATATATTCATATATTTAATTATCAGGAGTTAGTTAGTTTATCCAGTAAGAAAATAGTGTTAAAAATGGAAACATTTAAAATAGAAGTAACTGGAGATAATTTATTTATAACTAGAATGTTGCCTAATGAAATCCTCATTAAAGGTATTATAGGTAAGGTGGAATTTAGTTATGAATAAAAAAATTATCTGGGTTAGAAGTAAATGTAAGGATTATTATAGATTTATAAATAAAATTCAATATTTAAATATTGTAATATTGGATATAAAATATGAAAATGATTATGTATATTTAAAAATAGAAGATAAATATTTAGATAAATTAAATAAGTATTTAGTTAGTTATAAATTTGAGATAGTTAATGTAATTGGGATTTATGAAGTAATAAGTAAATTGAAGAAAAATTATATTTTTGTTATATGTCTAGTGTTAGGTGTTTGTCTATTTTTAATTCTTAGTAATTTAGTTGTAAAAATTAATGTTATTCATGAAAATAAAGAAATAAGAGACATTATTCAAGATGAACTTGAAGAATATGGAATTACTGTTTTAAGTTTTAAAAAAAGTTATAATGAATTAGATAAAATAAGACAAGAAATCTTAGATAAATATCCTGACAAACTTGATTGGATGGAATTTGATGTTGATGGTATGGTTATTAATGTTCGGGTGGAAGAACGTATTATTACCGATACTAGTAAAGAAGATAAAGTATGCGATTTGGTGGCTACTAAATCAGGAGTTATAAATGATATATTAGTTAGTGATGGAGAGGTTAAAGTAAACATTAATGATTATGTAAGAGAGGGAGATACATTAGTTAGTGGGGTTATTACTTATAATGAAGAAAATAAAAGATATACTTGTGCTAGCGGTAGAGTTTTTGCAACAACTTGGTATACGGCATCAGTTTCAATACCATTAGAATATAAAGAATATGTTGAAACTGGTAAGAAAAAGTATAATATAGTATGGGAAGTAGATGATAATAAAAAAAATATTTTAAGAGATAGATTTACGACATTTAATAGTTCTTTAAAAAATATTTTGCATGTATTTGATTTTAATTTATATATTGAGACCCAAAAAGAGACTGAAGAAATAATTAAAACATATAGTGAAAGTGAGGCTTTAGAAGTAGGTATCAATAAGGCTACAGAAAGTATAGAAGTAACACTTGGAGAATTTGATGAAATAATTGATAAAAAAGTTTTGAAAAAATCAGTAAATAATAGTACAATGGATATAGAAGTATTTATAATAGTGAAAGAATTAATAAGTACAGAAAAAGAAGTTATAATAGAAGAGAATGCTGAAGGGATGCGATAATATGTTTCTAAACACTATTGAATCAATTTTGAATGATAATTGGCCAATTTTAGTAATATTTGTCATAACCCTTGTTATAGTTAGATTTTTTTATTTAAGAACACATCGTGAAAAAATTAGTTTTTATCGCGAATTTTTAATGATTATCTCGATATGCTATATTTTCTTGTTATTTCAATTATTAACTAAGGTCGAAATGAATTCTAATAGTGGATTTAACATTATTCCTTTTCAAGAAATATTTCGCTATGAAGTAGGTAGTAGACTCTTTATCTTTAATGTATTTGGTAATATTATGGCATTTGTTTTATTTGGTTTAATTGTTTCAAGTTATATTAAACCTAAGACAGTTGTACCACCGATTATTATTTCTCTTCTAGTTAGTGTGACAGTCGAATTTGTACAACTTAATATTGGGAGAAGTTTTGATGTCGATGATATAATTTTAAATGTTGTCGGTGGTTTAATTGGTTTTTTACTTTATATTGGTTTAAGTGCTATAAAAGATCATCTACCAAGAATTTTTCAGCGTGATGGTATTTACAATTTAATTTGTTTTATTATAATATTGGTTATAATATTTTATATATTAAATGTAACGGGGGTAATAAACTTATAATGAATGAATTTAAGATTGTTGATGAATATGGATGTAACTTTGATTATAGTTATTTAGATAAGATAATTAATAAGGCTTTGGAAATGGAGGGTGTTGACTCTTCGATATTTAGTATAGTATTTATTGATGATGAAAAAATGCATGAATTAAATAAAACATATCGGGGAATTGATAGAACTACGGATGTTTTATCATTTGCATTTGAAGATAATAATAAACTTTGCTATAATATAAGGCAGCTTGGTGAGATTTTTGTCTCTATTCCTAGAATGCAACAACAAGCTAAGGAATATGGTCATAGTGAAGTAAGAGAATTATCTTTCTTAGTTGTACATGGTTTACTTCATTTGCTAGGATATGACCACACTAAGGGTGAAAAAGAAGAAAAAGAAATGTTTTCGAAGCAGGAGTTGGTATTAGATGAATTCGAAGAAACAAAACGCTCATAAGAAGATGAGTTTTAAAAGATTTTTAAATAGTATTAAGTATTCAGTGCAAGGACTCGCTCATGGATATCGTAATGAACAAAGTTTATGGCTTCATGGGGCTGGGACAATATTAGCAATTATATTGGGATTTGCATTAAAAATATCATTTAATCAATGGGCAATAATTATCATTGCTCTTGTAGTAGTATTAGCAGTAGAACTTTTAAATACTGCTATTGAAGCAACTGTCGATTTAGTTACCAAAGAAATTCATCCACTAGCTAAAGTGGCTAAAGATTGTGCTTCAGCTGCAGCTTTTGTAAGTGCTTTAATGGCAACAATTATATGTTTATTTATCTTTATTCCATACATCATCGATTTATTTTAGGGAGGTGTTACCTTGAGGAGTGGTTTTGTCAGTATTATAGGACGTCCTAATGTTGGTAAAAGTACACTTGTTAATGCTATTATTAATAAAAAAATTGCTATTACTAGTGATGTATCAGGGACAACTAGAAATATAATTCAAGGAATTTATAATGAACCAGGATACCAAATAGTATTTGTTGATACTCCAGGTATTCATAAACCAATAAATAGACTCGGAAAAGTATTGAATAAACAAGCATTGTCTCTAACTAAAGATGTCGATTTAATTTTATTTGTTGTAGATGTTGCTGCAGGTATCGGTAGAGGGGATATGTTTATTTTAGAAATGTTAAAATCTAGTGATATTCCAGTTATATTAGTACTTAATAAGATTGATCAAATAAATAATGCTAAATTACTTAAGATAATTGATGAATATAAAGACATTTATCCATTTGTTGAAATTGTCCCAACTAGTGGACTTACTCATGACAATATAACTCATTTAATTGATGTAATAAAGAAATATTTGAAAGATGAGGTTCAATATTTTCCAGAAGATTATTACACTAGTAGTAGTTTAAAGTTTATGGTAAGTGAGATTGTTCGGGAAAAGTTATTACAAGTAACGGAAGAAGAAATACCTCATAGTATTACTTGCTATACTACTTTGTATGAAGAACATAAAGATATTATAAATATAGTAGTTGATATTATTGTTGATAGAGATAGTATTAAAAAAATAATCATTGGTAAGAATGGTAGTAGATTAAAACAAGTGGGGACAATTGCCAGAATGGAAATTGAAGAATTAGTAGGTAAGAAAGTCTATTTGGAGTTATTTGTTAAAGCAATTAAGAATTGGAAAGAAAAAGAAAAGTATTTAGTTGAATTAGGTTTTGTAGATAATGAATAAAATTTAAATTAATCACCCAATATATAATTAGGACGGTGATTAAATTGAAAAAAGAAGAACTATGGAAGAAGTTTCAAAAAAGTGGTAAGGTTGAAGATTATTTAGAATATAAAAAGTGCGCAAAGAAGGGTTAATGGTGTTAACAGAAGTTGAAGGTTTTATATTAAGTGAGACTCCTTATGGAGAAACTAGTAAAATAATTAATGTGTTTACTAAAGATTATGGAGTTATTGGTATAATGTGTAAGGGCGCTAAGAGTCTTAAGAGTAAAAATAGAGTTTCAACAATGCGACTTACATTTGCTAAATTTAACATTTACTTAAAACAAGGAAAACTTTCAACCCTCGTTAGTGCCGATATTATCAATCCTTTAAAAAGAATAAAAGAGGATATAATTTTAATTAGTTATTTAAGTTATTTAACTGAACTTACACATCAAGTAATTAAACAAAGTAATAGCCCAAAAATCTATGATGATTTTATTAATGCTGTATTAAAAATTGAAGAAGGACTAGACCCTTTAGTTATAACTAACATCATAGAAATAAAATATTTAGCGGAATTAGGGGTATTATTTAGCCTAGATGAATGTGTTATGTGTGGCAGTAAAACTGGTATTGCAACGATTGATGCCGATAAAGGGGGATTTATTTGTCTTAATTGTTTAACTAATGAAGTAATCGTCGATAAGAAAGTAATAAAGATGTTAAGGATGTATTATTACGTCAATATTAAAAGTATCAGTAATATAAAAATAGAAGATGATATAAAAAATGTAATTAATAAATTTTTAGATATGTATTACGAAAGATACACAGGACTTTACTTAAACAGTAAAAACTTTTTAAAAAATTTAACTTAAAATGATTTTACTGTTTTTTTCATGTTATAATTTTGATGGTGAAGGGTATTATGGCAAAGTTAACATTATATTATGGCACAATGGAAACTGGTAAAACAACTAAGTTAATTCAAGACCACTACAATTATTCTCGGTATTTATTAAAAGTTATTTTGATTAAGCCGAAAGTTGATACTAAAGGTGGAGATACAGTAATTACAAGAATTGGAGAAAATATTAAATGTGATTTATTGCTTCCTAAAAGTGCCAGTTTACTAAGTAAGAAATATTTTAATAGATATAAATATATGCAATTTATTTTAGTAGATGAAGCTCAGTTTTTATCGAAAAAACAGATAAATGAGTTATGGTTTATTGCTCACAAGTATAATATTAATGTGGTGTGTTATGCTTTAAAAAGTAATTTTAAAGGGTATTTATTCGAAGGGAGCATGCAGTTACTTGCTAGAAGTGATGAAAAGCATGAATTAACTGTTAATTGTTCTTGTGGTAAGACAGCGATGTTTAATGCTAGAAGAGTAAATGGTAAATATATTTATAGTGGTAAAGAAGTGGTAATTGATGGTGAACATGATAATGTGGAATATATTCCACTTTGTAGTGATTGTTATTTAGATTATGTTTTAAATGGTAAAATGCCTAAATAGATGATATAATACTTACATAAAGGAGAGATACTATGAAAACTACTATGGAAGAATTAGTAAATTATGCTAAACAATATGGATTTATATTTCAAGGAAGTGAAATTTATAATGGACTTTCTAATACTTGGGATTATGGTCCAGTTGGGACAAATTTAAAAGAAAATATTAGATGGGCTTGGAAGAAAAAATTCATTCAAGAAAATCCTTATAATGTTGGTCTTGATGCGGCGATACTTATGAATCCTCAAGTGTGGGTAGCATCAGGTCATGTGGCTTCTTTTGCGGATCCATTAATTGATTGTAAAAAATGTAAAAGTCGTCATCGGGCTGATAAACTAATTGAAGATGCAACAAAAGGTGAGGTAACTGGTGATGGTTGGGATAATGAAAAATTAGAAAATTATATTGCGGAAAATAAAATTAAATGTCCAGTTTGTGGAGCAACTGATTTTACACCGATTAGAAAATTTAATTTGTTGTTTGAAACATCTATTGGGGTAACTGATGATGCTAAAAATACTGTTTATCTACGCGGAGAAACCGCTCAAGGAATATTTGTCAATTTTAAAAATGTTGAAAGAAGTATGAGACTTAAATTGCCATTTGGTATTGGTCAAACTGGTAAGGCATTTAGAAATGAAATAACTCCAGGAAACTTTATTTTTAGAACTAGAGAATTTGAACAAATGGAACTTGAATTTTTCTGTAAGCCTAATACTGATTTAGAATGGTTTGGTTATTGGAAAAATTTCTGTATGGATTTTTTAAAAACTTTAGGATTAAATAAGGAAAACTTAAGATTTAGAGATCACGCTAAAGAAGAACTATCCTTTTATAGTAAAGCAACAACAGATATTGAATATTTATTCCCAATGGGTTGGGGAGAACTTTGGGGAATAGCAGATAGAACTGATTATGATTTGGGCGTTCATCAAACTCATAGTGGGTCTGATTTACGTTATTTAGATCCAGAAACAAATGAAAAATATTTGCCATTTGTTATTGAACCATCTGTTGGGTTGGATCGTTTAGTGTTAGCAATTTTAGCTGATGCATATACTAAAGAAAATGTTGAAGGAGAAGAAAGAATAGTTTTAAAAATTAATCCAGCTCTAGCTCCATTTAAAGTAACAATCCTTCCTTTAATAAAAAAAGTTCATGCTGATAAAGCTAATGATGTATATGCTCGTCTTTGTAAACATTTTGCTTGTTCTTATGATGAATCTGGGTCAATCGGTAAACGTTATAGAAGAAGTGATGCTATTGGAACACCATTTGCAATTACAATTGATGATAATACATTAGAAAATGATACTGTAACTTTAAGAGATAGAGATACTATGGAACAAATAACTTTAAAAATCGATGAACTAGTAGATTATATAAATAAAAAAATAGAGTTTTAAGTATTGCTAAAAATATAAAAGTTTGATAAAATGAGATAGTAGACTAGGGAGGAATCACGATGGGTCTTAACTTAAAGAAAATATTTACATATGATGGTGATGATGATAATTTAGTAGGTACAGAAGATGAATACTACAATATGAGTGAAGAAGAAGCTATCAAGGAAGCTGATAAATCTGGAAATAAAATGATTTTATTAGAACCGAGAGCTTATTCAGAATCACAACAAATTGCTGATCATTTGAAAAATCGCAATAGTGTTGTAGTTAATTTAAAAAGAGTTACATCAGATCAAGCTAAAAGAATTATCGACTTTTTAAGTGGGGTTATTTATGCTATCGGTGGTTCTATGCAAAAAATTGGAGTTGGTATTTATTTGTGTACTCCAAAGAATGTTAATGTTCAAGGTAAAATAAGTGATGAGTCAGAAAAAGTAAGTAAGAATAATACTGATGAAGAATTAGATTGGTAATGTAGGGGTGGCCTTATGGTAAATAAGTTTAGTACAAGTATTCAAGGCTATAAAAAAGAAGAAGTTAATGATTTTGTTAAAGAAGTTACTAGAGAATATGAAAATATGCTTAAGAAACTTAAGAATAGTTGTGAAGTTATTGAGTCTTTAAAAAGTGAGCTTAAACATTATAAAGATATTGAGTCAACTCTCAATCGAGCAATTTTGGTAGCAGAAGAATCAACTTCTAATATTAAAAAGGCCGCATATGATGAGTCAAAGGTTATAGTTGAAGATGCCAAAAGAAATGCCACAAAGGTTATTAATAATGCTTTAGCGAAGGCTGAGAGAATAGAATCAGAGGCTGAAGCTTTAAGAAGAAAAGTTGCGGTATTTAAAAGAAGATTTAGAGATTTGGTTGAAGATCAATTAGATGAGCTTGAACAATTTGATGATAGAATTTAATTTCAGTTGAAAACTGAAATTTTTTTTGAAAATCTAAATAGTAATAATGTTGATGGGGTTAAAGCGGCTAAATGAGATGAAGGACAAAGATTATCCAGAATTTAATCCAAACAAGTAATATGAGTGAAATGTTAACTACCTTTTTATATGCCACATTATTTTGTTGCTTATTTAGAAAAATTATGATAATATTTATGAGAGGATAGATTATGAAAAATAGAGGTTTTACTTTAACAGAACTTATTGCAGTAATTGCAATACTTGCTATATTAATTTTATTAGCAACGGGGATTTTTATTAATGTTCAGCGGAGTGTTTTGGAAGGGCAATTTAATAATTTGGTTTTAGATATTCAGAATAAAGCAGAGGAATATGCAGCTGATTTAGGAACAACTGACGTTATATATATTAATGTCGATTATTTGATTTCTCAAGGTTATATTCAAGCTGATGATGGCAATAATTTGTATGATCCAAGAGATAATACAAAAATGAATTGTTATATGATTCATGTTATATTTGAAGATGGCGAGTATAAGGCTGAGTTACAAGAAAAATCAGAAAATGAAGATGGAACTTGTGATATTTCCCAAATAGATACGGGTGTAGTCGATTTATTATGTAATGGGACAGCTTGTAATAACGGTTGGTATAATAAAGATGTAGTATTAAATATTAGTGGTTTATCTGATGATGTACTAAAAAATAGTACTGTTGAATGGACTAGTTTGTTAGGAACATATGAATTTCAAGAAGCTGGAAAAGATAAAACTTTGACAGTAAGCCCAAGCACGGTTTTAAATACTACATATAATGTAACAATTGTAACGGAAGATGAAACGTATACTATTGCTAAAAATATACGAATAGATAAAGAAAATCCAGTGTTAATTTCTCAAGAGTTGGAAATTAATTATTCAGGTAATCAAGAGTTAAAGATAGATGCTAGTGATATGAGCGGTTCTGGTTTGGCTGGGTTTGCAATTACTAGTGGTAATTGTGATACTGCTAATTATATTAATGGTAGTGTACCAATTAACCAAGCTGGTAATTTACATGTATGTATGAAGGATAATTCGGGTAATATAACTTCAGAAGATATTTATATAAATCAAGTAACTTTTAATTATAATAATACATCTAGTGGTACAATTACGAAGGTGCCTGTTTATTTCTTGGATGAAAATGCAAATTATCCTTTGTTAGATCCAGAGAGAAATGGTTATACATTTGATGAATGGGTAGATAGTAATGGTGATAGAGTTTATAGTTTCGAAGAATTAGAAGATGGTGATGAAGTAAACGCTACTTGGGATATTATAGATGTAGAAGTGCCAGTCGATAAGATTGATAAGGATTCTGTTGGTGTTTTAATTGAAAATAAAATAAATATGATATTAGTACTAGATGTTTCAGGAAGTATGAGTGGTAGCAATTTGTCTAACTTAAAAGAAGTTTCAAACAATCTTATAAACAGTATGTCTTTTCAAGTAGGGTCTACTATTTCGATTGTAGAGTTTGAATCTAGTGCTAACATATTATTAGAAGCTGGAACTAGCTCTGGTGAAGCAATACAAGCCATAAATGGTCTTAGTGCTAGTGGTGGAACTGATTTTGGAAATGCTTTAAGTAAAACGGAAACTGTTCTTAATGGAAATACATTCAATAAAGATGAGACTTTTGTTATTTTTGTTAGTGATGGAGTAGATAGTGATTATAGTGGAGAGTATGCTTCTGAAGTAAAATCAATGGTTAATACTGTTTATGCAATTGGTATAGGTAGTGGGGCAAATGCTACAAAATTACAAATGATAGCATCAAGCGATTGTTACTTTAATTCTAGCGATGGACTTGATAGTTTGAAGGAAATATTTACAAAAATCCAAGAAGAAATAAGGGAAGAGGTAACTATCAAAAGTAATAACGGATTAATAGAGCTTCCAAATCTTTATGTAACAACTGAATATCCATTTATTTTAAATGTTGGTAATGGAGAAATGCAATTTCCTTCGATAAGTAGTATTTCTGATATATTGACGATAGTTAATGGTACATATTATTTAGATTTAGTTAAGGTTGATAATAAATATAAATTAAATGGAAATGTTGATATAATTAATTTTACTTATTATTATGGTTAGGAGGACATATGCAAGATATAAATAAGAAAATAGTCATATTTACTTTAATTGCAGTAATTTTGATTGGAACTATTACATTTGTTTTGATAAAGGGGATTAATGAAAGAAATAGTGAACCTTTAATTGGCATCGATGGTGTAAATTTTACATTAAACAATATTAAAGATAATTTTTTAAATAGTGAATATGCTCAAAATAATGATTGTACTGGAAGTGTTTCTGAAGATACAATATTAATTACATGTAATAGTAATAAATATAATTTTACTTTTAATAAGTTTGAATTGGAGTTAGATTCTTCTTATGAGGAAAGTAAAGAAGTTTTTAAATACATTGTAAATACAATAGAAGAGTTACATGGATATCAAGATGATGAATATTTAGAAACTATGGATAAATTTTTTGCTGGAGAAGTTGCTATTACTGGGTTAGAATATATTAATAACAACGGTAATAGGCATTATTCAGTTTATGTCTTAGAACAATTAGATAAATATGAAGCAAATAATATTGAGACTACTACAGTTATAAAAGATATAACAGATAATGATTATATTTTTCAAAGTCTTGGGTATACAATTAATAATATTGAAGTTATTAAAGATGATGATGAATATTTAGTTATTTTTTCTGGTGTCATTGGTGGGCAAGAAACTTATGATGTTGTGTTTACTGTAAATTATTATGATGATAATAATAATTTAATTACTACTAAAAACATGGATTTAAGTACGCATGATGCATATGGAAATCCTTATTTGGGTTTTGTGGTTACTGAAAGATTAGAAAATCAAAATATTTATGATTCAATAACTAAGTATAGTATTAGTTTAGCAAATTAGGGAGTGGTTAAATGAAAGTTCGGGTAATTAGTGCAATAGTTGCAGCTGCTATTTCTATTCCTTTAATAATTTTAGGAGGATATTTCTTTGCAATAGGTGTTTGTATTATAGCCGCACTGGCTTATAAAGAGATACTTGATTTGCGAAAATCTCATGGAGAATATCCAATGTTTGTAATATTTTTAGGATTTATAGCAATGATTATGTTTATCCTTTCTAATTATGCGGATGCTTCGATTTATAAAGGGATAACTTATCAAACAATTACTTTTGTTTTATTAATTTTATTGTTGCCTACAATATTTTATAAAAACGATAAATATAGTACTAAAGATGCATTTTATTTAATTGGAGCAACATTGTTATTGGGAATAGTATTTAATGTGTTTATTGTTCTTAGAAATAGAGGCTTGTTCTTATTTTTGTATTTACTTATTGTTCCAATGGTTACGGATATTTTTGCAATGCTTGGTGGTAAATATTTTGGTAAAAATAAAATGTGTCCAAACTTGAGTCCCCATAAAACTTGGGAAGGATCTTTATGTGGTTTAATTGGTGGAGTATTAGTAGGTCTAATTTTTTATTCTACTTTAGTAGGATCTTTCAGTTTACATGCGGCGTTTATAACGATACTTTTATCTGTTGTAGGCCAAATGGGAGATTTGGTTATGAGTAAAATAAAAAGAGAAAATGAAATTAAAGATTTTTCAAATATTATGCCAGGACATGGCGGAATACTAGATCGTTTGGATAGTGTAATATTTGTTTTCTTGACTTATATGTTTTTACTAATTATTTAATTAAGGAGGAATGGGTATGTGGTTTATTTCGTTATTAGTTTTAATATTTATATTGGGAATTATAATTTTAGTTCATGAGTTTGGTCATTTTATTTGGGCAAAGATATTTAAAGTTCATATTTATGAATTTTCAATTGGGATGGGACCGATTATTTTTACTCATAAGGGTAAAAAAGATAAGATAGATTATAATATTAGAGCCATTCCGATTGGTGGTTTTGTATCGATGGCTGGTGAAGTGTATGAAGATGATGAAAAGATAGATAAAAAGTCATTCATGTGCAATAAGCCTTGGTGGCAAAGAATAATTGTTTTAGTAGCGGGAGTTGCTAATAACTTTATTTTGGCTTTGTTATTATTATTCTTTAGTTCTCTTATTTGGGGAGCAACTATTTCTTTACCAGAAGTACGTGAAGTTGTTGCTGATTCGCCGATGGCTGAGGCAGGTATTGTTGCTGATGATAAGATTTTAGCAATTAATGGTCGCAATGTATCTAATTGGGATACTGCTCAAATTTTACTTATTATGGAAAGTAAAGATAATACTTATACATTTACAATTGAACATGAAAATGGCGATGTTGAAGATATCGATGTCATTCCTGAGGTAAGTAAAGGAGAGGATGGAATCGAAACTAAGACTTTTGGAGTTTATATTAAAACTGAAGAAGTTCATGGTTTCCTTGATTCTTTAAAATATGCCTTTAGTAAATTTGGGAGCATAGTTCATTCAATGGCTTTAACAATAGAAGGACTATTTACTGGAAAAATATCACTTCAAGCATTATCTGGTCCAGTTGGTATGTATGAGGTAGTCGATCAATCAATTGGTTATGGTATAAGTTATATGCTTTATTTAGTGGCATTCTTATCGATTAATGTTGGATTTATCAATATTTTACCATTCCCAGCATTTGATGGTGGTAGAGTATTATTCTTAATCATCGAAAAGATTAAAGGAAGTCCAGTTAATTCTAAAGTAGAAAATATTTGCCATATGATTGGATTTTTCTTGCTAATCTTGTTGATGATTTACATAACTATTCAGGATATATTCCGTTTCTTTTAAAGGAATGTTGAATTATCCTTTTTTCTTTGATAAAATTATTTTAAGGAGGTAGTGTTCATGAGCAAATTTTGTTCGAATTGTGGTAATGAATTAGGAACAGATACTAATTTTTGTAGTAAGTGTGGTGCTAAAATAAATAATGATTTTGGGAATAGTCATGCGTCTTTAAATGACGATTATCCAAGAATACCTGAAAGAAATATTGTTACTTGCGTCATACTATCAATAATAACATGTGGTATATATGGAATATATTGGTTTATTTGTATGACTGATGAAGCTAATGCTATCAATCATGAAGATGGTCTAACTGGTGGTATGGCTTTCTTGTTTACAATTTTAACTTGTGGAATTTATGGAATATATTGGGCTTATCGCATGGGCCAAAAAATAAATGAAACCGGCAAATTACATAATAAACCGACTGGTGATAATGCTATTCTTTATCTTGTTTTATCTATCTTTGGATTAGGTTTAGTTAATTATTGCTTAATGCAAAATGATTTGAATAGGTTTTCAAAATAATGATTAAGTATTCTAAGATGAAATTGATTTTAATATTAATTTCATTTTTAATTATCTATTTTATTTTGAACGAATTATTAGATGTCGGTATTCCTTGTTTATTTTATGAAATTACTGGATATTATTGTCCGGGCTGCGGTATTACAAGATTATTGTTTTCCTTTCTTAAATTAGATTTTTATCAGGCATTTAGGTATAATCCCTTGATATTTATTTTAATTATAATTACAGGTATTTATTGGTTAGTCAAATTTATATTAAAGAAATTTATGAATATTTCAATAGCAATCCCTAATTATGTTTATTATATTTTACTTGTAATAGTAATTATTTTTGGGATATTACGTAATATTCCGATGTTTGACTTTTTAAGTCCCACAGAATTATAGATAGAGTTAAATTATAATTGGTTTAACTCTTTTTTCTTGGAATTTTGTTTAAAAATACTTGTAAAATAGCATAATATTTGGTAGAATTTAAATTGCTGTAAATGCAAAAAAATAAACATCAATATGGATTATTTTTACAAGTGCCTAATAGGTGTAAAAATAAGTTGAAGTATTGAGAAGTTAAAACGAAGGAGGGAATTTATTTATGGCAGTAGTTTCTATGAGTTATTTATTAGAAGCTGGAGTTCATTTTGGTCATCAAACTAAAAGATGGAATCCTAAAATGAAAGAGTATATTTTTACTTCTAGAGATGATATTTATATTATCGACCTAGAAAAAACAAAAGCATGTCTTGAAGAAGCATATGCAGAAATTAAGACAATTGCTGAAAATGGAGGTAAGTTCTTATTTGTTGGAACTCGTAAACAAGCTCAAGAAGTTTGTGTTGAAGAAGCAACAAGAAGTAATTCTTACTATGTAACTGAAAGATGGTTAGGAGGAACACTTACAAACTTCCGTACTATCAGAAGAAGAGTTAAGAGATTAGAAGAAATCGAAAAAATGGAAGCAGATGGTACATTCGAACTTCTACCTAAAAAGGAAGTTATTGGACTTAAGAAAGAATATGAAAAACTAAACCGTGTTTTATGTGGTATTAGAAATATGGAAAAACTTCCTCAAGCAATTATTGTTGTTGATCCTAAAAAAGAAATCAATGCAATTAAGGAAGCAAGAAAATTAAGAATCCCAGTATTTGGAATTGTTGATACTAACTGTGATCCTGATGATGTTGACTTTGTTATTCCAGGTAATGATGATGCAGTAAGATCAATTAAAGTTATGCTTGGTGTACTTACAAATGCTATTTGTGAAGCAAATGGTCTTGAATTAGTTGATTATGTTTCTGAAGATGATAAGAAAGAAGATAAAGAAACTAAGAAAGAAAAAAAGGAAGTTAAGCAAGAAGAAAAAACAGAAGAAGTTAAAGTTGATGAAACTGTATTAGAAGAAATCAAAGAAATGGTGCATGTTGATGAACTTGAATCTAAAACTTTAAGTGAACTTAAAAAATTAGCTAAAGAAAATAAGATTAAAGGTTATTCAACAATGAAAAAAGACGAATTAATCGAAATGTTAAGTAAATAAGGAGGAAATTTATGGAAGTTACTGCAAGTATGGTTAAAGACCTACGTGAACAAACTGGCGCAGGAATGATGGATTGTAAAAAGGCTTTAGCAGAAACTAATGGTAATATGGAAGAAGCTGTTAATTGGCTTCGTGAAAAAGGTATTGCTAAATCTGCAAAGAAAGAAAGCCGTATTGCTGCTGAAGGTCTTGCTAACATTTATGTAGATGGTAATAAAGCAGTTATATTAGAAGTTAATAGTGAAACAGACTTTGTTAGTAAAAATGAAGAATTTAGAGCAATGATTGACACTATTGGTAACACTTTACTTAAAAGCGATGTTAAATCTATTGATGAAGCAAAAGAACTAGCAACTGATGAAGGTACAATTGGAGAATTAATTGTTAATAAAACTGCTAAGATTGGTGAAAAACTTTCTTTTAGAAGATTTGAAATTGTTACTAAAAGTGATGATGAACATTTTGGTTCATACATTCATATGGGAGGTAAAATTGCATCTTTAACAGTTATTAAAGGTGCAAATGCTGAAGTTGCTAAAGATGTAGCAATGCAAGCAGCTGCAATGAAGCCTTTATATTGTTTTCCTAGTGAAGTTCCTGCAGATGTTTTAGACAATGAAAGAACTGTTCTAAAAGAACAAGCTATGAATGAAGGAAAACCAGCAGATATTGCTGAAAAGATGGTTGAAGGAAGAATTAAGAAATTCTATAAAGAAATTTGTCTTGCTGAACAACCATTTATTAAAGATGGTGATGTATCTGTGGAAAAATACGTAACTAACAATGGTGGAGAAATAAAAAGAATGATTCGTTATGAAGTTGGTGAAGGAATGGAAAAACGTAATGATAACTTTGCTGAAGAAGTAATGAATCAAGTGAAAGGTAACTAAGTCAACTTTAAAAGTTGACTTTTTTTTGACAAAAAAATTGGATTTATCTTTAATAATAGACCTTTTTAATGCTATAATAAAAATGGTGAAGTAAAACCATGGAAAAGATTTATATAAAAAATGAAAAGTTATTTAAGAATAAATGGCAAATGGTAATTTATTTTATATTATTTGTAATTTTAATTGGAGCTTTTATTTATCTTGGAACACTTGATTATGATGAATCTTTACCAGATAATGAGCAATTTGCGGAAGATTTTAGTCTTGTAAGTGAAGATAATGTTTTTAAGTATGTAAATGCTACAGATGCTTTAATGGTTGCTAATGGTACAAAAGGAATTGTTTTATTTGGAACACATAATGAATGGGTAAATTATTATGCTAATATAGTTAATAAAGTGGCTAAAGAAGTTGGTATTGATACCATTTATTATTATGATTTTGTAAGTAATAGACAAGATAATAATGGTACATATGAGACTATTGTGGAAAGATTGAGCGATTATGTAACATATAATGATTATGGAACACCTGAAATTTATGCTCCGTCATTACTTGTTGTTAGTGGTGATGAAGTGTTGTTATTTGATACTGAAACGGCTTTTGTTCGTGGAGATATTGCTCCGAGTGAATACTGGAATTCCTTTAATGAATCAGCCAAGATTCAGGAATTGCGAAATGTATTTACAGAATATCTAGAAAGTTGAGGTGCATATGGATAATACTAAGAATGTTGTTGGTTTAATATTTTTCATAATTATATTGTTGCTTTTTGCAGTTGGTGGTTATTTCTTCATGAATTATATGTTAGATGATTTTTCTAAAGAAAGTAATGATGATAATGGGATTACTGAGTTAAAAGAAATTAGAATTGATGCAACTAAGGATTATATTTATTATGAAAATAATGAGGATATTTTACATGAAGAACATATTGAAAAACAAGATGTAGTTATTAATATTAAAGGATTTGAAAATATTAATGAATCTTTGGCGCAGGAACTTGCTTCATATGATGAAGAAATGTTATCTATCGATGAGGCGACAATTCCTGAAGGTGAAGTTTGTACTAACGAAGCAAATCTTTATAGTTTTCCGTATCGGGAATATCAAGATACAGTTTTTGGAGATTATATTAGTTTAGTAATAAATGATTTTACTTACAATTGTATAAATGGTAGTAGAATAGAAAATATTAAAGGTTATGTAATTGATAAAAATACTGGTGAAATTATTACTGAAGAACATTTGCTTAGTGATTTTGGAATAACCGAAGAGGAAATTCTTACACAAATAAGAGAGAGATTAAATGATACCCAAGTTTTAGATGAAGGTACTCAAGTAATAGATATTGAAGGTACTATAAGTGATATTCAAAATGGAGAATATGGTACTGTTAAGTCACTAAGTATTAGTAAAACTGGTGAATTAGTTATTAATTTTATTGTAAAATCGAATGTAATAAATTATAATGATAGTATAGAATTAAATTAAGAAGGAGAAATGTTATGGACTCAGCAGAGAAGAAAATGAGGCAAACAATTGAAAGTTTAAAAAGTAAGTTATTAAATATTAGAGCTGGTAGAGCTAATCCGGCGATGCTTAATGGGGTAATGGTTAGTTATTATGGGACACCAACTCCAATTCAAAGTGTAGCTAATATCACTGTACCTGAGGCAAAGCAATTATTCATTAAACCATATGATCGGAGTACATTAAAAGATATTGAAAGAGCAATTAATGAAGCTAATTTAGGTATTGCTCCGACGAACAATGGAGAAATGATTATTCTTACTATTCCAGATTTAACGGAAGAAAGACGTAGAGAATATGTTAAACAAGCCAAGGCTGTTGGTGAAGAAGCGAAAGTTGCTTTAAGAAATATTCGTCAAGATGCTAATAATGAAATTAAACGACAAGAATATCCAGAGGATGAAGAAAAAATGTATTTGGATGAAATTCAAGAACTTATTACTAAATATAATAAATTAGTTGATGACGAAATAAAAATAAAAGAACAAGAATTAATGCAAGTATAGTGTTAATTCTTGTTTTTAAATCATAAATATGGTATTATAAAAGCCTAGGTGATTTTATGCTAGAAGAAATAGAAAAAATTATATCTAATATTAATACCCATTGGAATAAAGATGAAATAATTCGTTTTCTGTATGTAAAAATTGCCCCTTTTTTTCGAAGAGATATTAATTATTTTTTGCAGGATGCAGAAGAACAACTGCGTCTTTATAATGCCGGTTTTAGTTTTAATGGTGCAGATATAGTATGTATTACTTTATGTGATTTTTATATTGAGCTTTTTAATAATTTAGGTATAAGAGCTATAAATGTTCCAGTAACAAATGCTAAAATTCCTTTACATGCGTTATTAGTTGAAGGAGAAAATGGCTGGTATTATATCGATCCTTTGAGTGATTTGTTTTATAATCAATATGGAATTAAACCAGTTCATTATGGTGTTATTCCCAAAAGAGCAAAAGAGATACTTGCTGATTCGTCATATCCGAAAGTTTCTATGTTGGATTTAGAATATTTATCAGCAATTGATGAGATGTTAGGCTTTGAGTATTTAGATGAGTATTTTAATGCTTTACATAATAAATTTAGTCAAAAAAATGTGGCTTGTGATTTTTTGAATGTAGACAAGCAAGATAGATTAACATTAATAGATAGAAAGTTGAGATTTGCTAATAGTAACCTAATTAATTTAGGGCAAGTTTATGGTATTTTAGAAAGAGTTAGAATGTATTTTTTTATAATCAGAAAAGTTTTTGATAAGACAGAAAAAAGGATGACAAAAATAGAATTGGATGGCGACTTAAATATAACTATAATAACTCATGATGTTAGTAATCCTAATCATGTTTTAGGAGAGTATGTTGAAGTAAAAAAAGATTCATGTTTTTCTTTAGTAAGAATAAAATAATATTAGATAAAATTAGAAATTTTTGATACAATATTAATGAAACGAGTAGCTATAAAATATGGCGTAAGTCCAGTTTTATAGCTACTTTTTTTAGATGGAGGTCACATGAAAAGTGTTGGAGATTATATAGTTTGTCATAAAGAAACTTGTAAAATAGTAGAGATAAAAGATAATTATTATGTATTGGAACCAGTAAATGATCAAACTTTAAAAATGAAGGTACCTATTGACTCTAAAGTGTTGAGAGATTTAATAAAAAAAGAAGATATAGAAAGATTACTTAGAGAAATAAAGTCAATTGAAGTTATTAATAGTAATGATAGAATGATTGAAAATACTTATAAAGAGTTAATGCAGAGAGGAACTTATAAGGATTTGATAAAAATTATTAAAACAACATATTTGAGAAATGAAATGCGGAAGAATAATAATAAAAAAATTAGTGATAAAGATGATTCGTATTTTACTCAAGCTGAAAAATATTTGTATAGCGAATTTGCTATTGTTTTAGGTCTTAATTTTGCAGATACCAAACAGTATGTTATAGATGTAGTAAGTAAATATGATTGATTTATTGAAAGTATAATGGTAGTATATTGCATGTGGTGAATTTTTATGCGTGATAATATTAGTTTTAAGATGTCAGATGGATTAGTTATTAACGGAACTCTTATGGGCAATATTGAAGGTCCTAATTTGGTAGTAATGCTTCATAGTGGTGGTTATGATAGATTAGAATGGGGGGTTAAAGAAGTTTTAGAAACTGAACATGGTAGAGAAAAAGTTCATTTTAATTCAAAAGGTAATTATGAATATTTGAGTAGTTATTTACAGGAAGATGCAGCAATACTTTTAATTGATCAAAGAAATCATGGACGAAGTGGTAAGAATATTGATGAAGATAAAATGATAGCTGCAATAAAAGAAATAGCCAATATATCGAATCGCGAAATTGAGTTGTTAAATCGTTATTTAAAGGAAAGAAATAATGATATGTTAGAATATTTAGTTACTAACTTGGATATCAGTGATAGTGATAAAGATAAATTATGGAAACTACTAAAAAAACCAATTATAAAAGATATGTCTTTTTTACAAATGGCTAATGATTTAGAAGAAGTGCTTTATTTAATAAGAAGAGAATATAATTATTCAAATATTCATTTAGTAGGAACATGTATGGGAGCTTTAGTATCTGGTTTATATACTATAAAAAGACCGGAGGATATTAAATCATTGACTTTATTTTCGCCATTATATACTTTTGATCCTGTGTTTTTAAATCCTCAAAATGATTTCAATAAACGTAAGAGAGAAATAATAGATTCTAAAAAACAATATAGAATGGGAAATGCTGTTGAGGGTCTTAGCACGATAAAAGAAATTGAAGAAATACGTAGGACATTTTATGAGAAATTATTTCAAACAAATATTCCAATATTTTGTATTCAAGGTGTAGAAGATAAATTGGTGCCAGTGTCATATCAGAGTGTTATTTTTGAAACTATGAAAAAGTATCGAAATAAACATAATTTAGCTCCAGTTTATTATGCTGAAATAGAGCCAGGGGTTCATTGTCTTTATGATGTGATATTTCCATCTTTAATGGAAGCAATTAATTTTATTGAAGGTAATTTGGAATATCCGAATTTAAATAAAAAGCCTAGTCTTTGATGACTGGCTTATTTTTTAGTTCAAATTGATAAGTGTTTGTATCATTAATTAAATCATAAATTATACTAGCTTTTAGTTCATTTTTGTATTGATTTGATTTCTTATTAATAATAATTGGTATTTCTAAGTCTGTAAGTTTATTTAAATAATTTTGGCCTTTTTTATTAAAACCAAGGATTTTTATATATTCTAATTTTTTATGATTTTCTTTTCCTAATGATGTTAAAATATGAATAAACATTCTATTTAATTTGTTGTAAGTATATCTTTTGGTTTTGATTTTATTGATAAATTCATCTAAAGAAGTAGAATTGTTAATAAATTTTTGAAGACGATATTCTATACCTTCGTCGACATCTAAGTATTTGTCTAAGTATTTATCAGTATTTATTTTATATTTAAGTAATTTAAAATAATTTTGGTAATTGATATTAATTATTTTGTCTTCAATATTTGCTGGTATATATTTTGTAATATCTTCTTTGGTTTTTAACTTTTCTCTGATATTAGATGCACTAACAATATTATCATTACTTGCTTTGTCATGATAACTGTTTGTTCTTTTAATAGTTTCTATAGTAATTGGATAATTATTTTTTATAATTGTTTTAGTGTAAGATATACCTAATAAGTCATTAGGAAGAAATTCAAAATCTATATTTAAAGCTTTAGCTAGGGCTGTTGGATAATTTAAGCCTTTATCCAAATGCATTTTTACGGTTTCATCATAGCTATTTGTTAATTGAAGTTCAGCTATCTGTTTTAATTTTTCAGGATCATTTGATTCACTGCCAAAAATTAATTTGGTTATATGGAAATTGTTTAGAATTTTTAATGAAATATTAGCAAATGTATCAGCTGATTGGGTACCAAAGATAAAAGGTAGTTCTAAAACGATATCAATATTGTTATCTAAAGCTATTTTTGTTTTGTCTTCTTTGGTAAGAATTGATATTTCGCCGCGTTCTAGAAAATAACCATTTAAAATAAGGATGATAAGGGAGTCGGGATACATTTCTTTTATTTTATTTATGTGATGTAAGTGACCATTATGAAAAGGATTGTATTCGCAGATTATTCCTATTATTTCCATAATTGCCTCAGTTTAAGAAGAAATATGTTGCATTCATAACTGCAATGAGTTCTTCTTTATCGTTATAAATATTGGCTTTTAAAACACAGGTTGTTTTGCCAGATTTTAATAGTTCACTTTTAGCAATTAGATATTTACCGGTTCCTTGATGCAAAAAATTAATATTGGCATCTAATGTAACCGCTTTTCGACCGGTGGCTCTACATGTTACTCCCATGACAGTATCTCCCAGACTAAATATTAATCCCCCGTGAACGATATTGTATGGGTTGTAAGAATTTTGGGTTATAGTTAATTTGGCAATACTAGAATTAGTATTTCCTTCGATTATTTCGATATTATTATATTTTATAAATTTGTTATTTTCGTTTAACATTTTTTCACCTCATAAATAATTATAACATGGATATTCAGCATAAGTAAAATATGGTATAATTGTTGCAGGTGGTTTTATGATAATTGCAATAGTTGGTCCAACTGGAGTTGGTAAGACTAAGATGAGTGTTGAATTAGCAAAACACTATGGAGCTTTTGTGGTAAATTCTGATGCGGTGCAAGTTTACAAAGAAATGGATATTGGAAGTGCTAAAGTTAAGGAAGAAGAAATGGATGGAGTAAAACATTATCTGTTTGATATAAAAAATCCGGACGAGGAATATACTGTTAAAGATTATCAAAAAGATGCCCGAGATATATTAGATAAAAACAAAGATAAAAATATAATATTTTGTGGAGGTACTGGCCTTTATTTGAGTGCAGCGTTAATGGATTATCGTTTTTATGAAGATGAGGCCGATGATTCGTATGATGATTTAACCAATGAGGAATTGTATAAAATGGTTATGAAGAAAAATCCTAATTTGCAAGTTGATCCTCATAATAGGGTTCGTTTGATTAGAGCTTTAAATAGAAAGGACATGCCAGTAGTTGAACCAAAATTATTATATGAAAATGTAAATATTATTGGTCTTACTACCCAAAGAGATAAATTATATGATATAATTAATGCTAGGGTAGATGAAATGTTTGCAAGTGGTTTGGTTGATGAAGTAAGAGGTTTATTAAAAAAGTATCCTACTTCTCGTGTTTTAAATAGTGCAATAGGATATAAAGAAGTAATAGGTTATTTAAATAATGCATATGATTTAGAGAGTGCTAAAGAACTCATTAAAAAAAATAGTAGGCACTATGCTAAGAGACAATATACATGGTTTAATAATAAGATGAATGTTACTTGGTTTTCGGTTAATTATGATAATTTTAACGAAACTATTAAAGAAGTAATAGATTATATTGATGAAATAAAAAAATAAGTAAGTGGTGGTAAAATGAATACAAAGAAAAAGGGGATTATTTTGTTATGGGTAAGTATTTTTGTGATATTTACTAGTTTAACTTTTTTTGTTATAGGTTGTAATTCTGATTATTTAGTGGGAAATATGGCTAAAAGATTTGCGTTAATGTTTTTAATACTGGCAATTATTCTTTTGGCATATAGTATATTTTTGATAATTAGATTTCGATTGTCAAATGCTTTTAAGAAAGGAAAAATGATAGCAATTTCAATAATTGTTGGAATTTATGCTTTAGGTTGCTCATCATTTTTGTTTATTTTGTATGGTCCAAATGATACTTTTAGGACTTGGCTTATAACTACGGCGATGACGACGATGAATCATCAATATTATTGCAAGTGGTTTTATTCTGATGAGATGATTAATGAGGTTTTATCACAAAATTATGTGGTAGAAGGTGATGAGTCAACTGATACATCTTTGATAGATTTTGATGAGACGACGGTCTATGCTAATGAATATGAAAAAGAAATATTAGAACATGATGAAGATGATTTGTTTAAAATAATTGAATTTAAAGTCAATGGTTGTGATGCTTATTTGGCGGCGATATATGATCCTAGTAAAATAAGTGTTGGTGTGAGTAAATATATTGGTGTTGGGGGACAATATGTTTATGATATGGCTAAACAACAAGGTGCAGTTTTAGCTATCAATGGTGGAGGATTTTATGATCCAAATTATAATAGCAATGGCGCAAATCCTTTGGGAGTAACTATTGCTGATGGAAAAATTATTACTGATGATGCTTATAGTTCAAATAATGGTGGTATAATTGGCTTTGATGCAACTGACAAACTAGTATTGATGCGTGATGCTACAGCTAGTGAAGCAATTGATGCTGGTGTTCGTGATGCTGTTACCATGGGACCATTTTTGATTGTAAATGGAAAGATGGCCGATATAAAGGGAAATGGCGGTTGGGGTTATGCTGCTAGAACTGCAATTGGTCAAAGAAAAGATGGTATAGTATTAATGCTTGTTGTTGATAGCAATGAATTTAGAACACAAGGGGCATCAATTAAAGATTTGGCGGAAATTATGGAACGTTATGGAGCTATCAATGCCGCTAATCTGGATGGAGGAACATCGAGTGCAATGGTTTTAAATGGGGAACTTATCAATGATCCAATCGATTCAGCTTTAAGACATAAGACTAGAGGAATTCCGACGATGTTTAAAGTGGTCGAATAGTAATATATAAGGTATGTTTTAGACATATCTTTTTTTGTGCAAAAAATTTCAAATAAAAAAAGGAAATAGAGAGTATTTGGGGTATATATATATATGAAGGGAGGTTTTGGACAGATGAAGATTGTCCGACAACGAGATTTAAAAGATTGCGGAGTTTGCTCTTTAGCATCGATAATTGAACATTATGATGGTTATGTTTCCTTAGAGAAACTACGACTTGATACTAAAGCATCTAATGATGGCACGACAGCTTTAAATATTATTGAAGCTAGTAAAAAGTACGGTTTTGATGCAGTAGGTATTAAAGTAGCTAATTTAAAAGATGAGAAAATTAAATTGCCAGCAATAGCACATATGGAATTAAAAAATGGAGTAAATCATTATGTAGTTATTTACAAAATTACCAATAATAAAGTAATATTAATGGATCCAGCTAGAGGTAAAGTTGTAAAAAATAAAGATGATTTTTATGAAGAGTGGAGTCATGTCCTTTTGCTTTTTTCACCTAAAAGAAAGATAGCAATATTTAAGACTCCTAATAGTTTATTTAATATTTTTAAAAATATTGTTTGGCAAGAGAAGAAGTTGTTTGGATTAATTATTTTATGTAGTATATTTTTAATTATTTTTACAATAATTGGTAGCTACTATTTTCAGGTAATGGTCGATGGTATAACTAAAAATTATTATGTAACTTATTTAAAGATTTTAGCTTTATTTTTTGGAATAGTAGTAATATTAAAATTAATATTTGGACATCTTCGTAATTATTTGGAAAATCATTTGAATAAAAATGTCGATGTGCTTTTAAATAGTAATTTTATCGAACATATTTTTAACCTTCCTTTAGAAGTTATCGAGAGTAGGTCTAATGGCGAGATTATGACTAGAGTAAATGAACTTACTAATATTAAGAATTTATTTACAGATATTTTTATAACTTGTCTTTTAGATTTTTCACTCATGATACTTTCTTGCCCTTTGTTATATAGAATAAGTAATAAACTTTTTTGGACACTATTTCTTTGTTTATTACTTTATTTAGGGGTAGGAATTATTACTAGTAGGATTATTTATAAAAAGGCATATCAAAATATTGAACTAGAAGCAAATTTTAATAATACGTTATTAGAAAATATTAATATGATTAATAGTATTAAAAATTTGAATATTACTAGTAAGAGGCTTAAGAAAATTGAGAGTAGTTTAGTTAATCTTTTATATGATAATTATAAAGTAAATAGATTTATTAATAATGAGACTTTGCTAAAAAATACAATTAATGAGATAGGATTTTTTATTATAAATACATGGGGGTTTTATTTGATCTTTCATGGAGATTTGGAAATAACAGCTTTGATTACATTTAATACTTTATTGGGGTTATTTCTAGATCCAATTAAAAATTGTATTGATAGTTTGCCAAAATATAATTATGTGAAAGCAACGTTTAATAAAATTAATGACTTTTTAAGTTTAGATTTAGAGCATATGGGTAAGATAAAAAAGATTTATAATAATGGAATAACTTTTAAAAATATTACTTATTCATATGATGCATTAAACAATGTCTTTAGTAATTTTAATTTGCATATTGCAGCGGGAATGTGTGTTAGTTTGCAAGGCCCTAGTGGTTCAGGTAAATCTACTTTATGTAAAATGTTAGATAAATATATAACTAATTATGAAGGAGAAATATTTATTGGAAATAGAAATATAAAAGATTTAAGTAAAGCAACAATAAGAGAAAATATTATCTATGTTAATCAAAATGAGGCTTTAATATCTGGGAGTATAAAAGAAAATATTTTGTTGGATAGGAATGTAGATGATAATCGCTTTTATAAGATTTGTCATTTATGTTTAATAGATGAAATAGTTTCCAAAAAAGTTTTACGGTACGAAACAGGTATTAGTGATGTTTCAAATAATATTTCTGGTGGCGAGAGGCAAAGAATTATTTTGGCTCGGGCTTTACTAAATGACTTTGAAATACTTATTTTGGATGAAGCATTGAGTGAAGTTGACTATAAAAAGGAAAGAATTATTATTAAAAATTTGAAGAAAATGTTTCAAGGTAAGACAATTATTTATATTACTCATAAAAAGCATAATCAATTATTTGATAAGATAATTGATTTGGGAGGTTCTAATGAATTATGAAGAACTTTTAAATGTTCCCTATAAAACTGGAAAAATATTTATAATCATTACTATCTTTATAATAGTGGGTATTTTAGTAATTTTAAATGTTGAAATTTATGATGTTTATAATACTTATGCTTATTATAGGGAAGGAAATATGGTTTTAAATATACCAATTAATTACTCTGATACAATTTTAAATGGGAAATATTTTAAAATAGATGATGAAAAGGTTGATTTAGAAGTCTTATATGTGAGTGATATATTAATTAATACCGATACATTAGTTAATTATCAAGAGATTATTGTAGCTTCTAAGAATGATTATCCGGAGAATTTAATAATCAATATTAGTATTTATTATAATAAAGAAAAAGTGCTTGATAAAATAAAGAAATTATTATAGGGAGGTAGATAATGTTTTTAAAGTATATCTTGAATTTGATAACTAAATTTATATATCCAATTTAAAGGAGGTATTATGGATATTTTAAGTAAAGAAGAATTAGGAAATATAAACGGGGGAGGTAAGGCTGTGTGGTTCTTTTTGGGTGGCCTTGTATTATTTGCCCTTGGTGTATTTTGTGGATTTTTTGAAAAATAGTAATGGAGGTAATAATGTATGAATTTGGAAAATAAAGAGCTAGCAACTGTTGTAGGAGGAGCGATAACAGCATCTTTCTTGACGGCGGTTTTAAATATTGGCAAAACTATTTTTGATATAGGATGTCAAATAGGAAAGAATATACGTAAGCTTGTTTTTGGCTAAAAGTTTGGAAAAAGTGTTGAAATGCTTAGTTCCTGATGTTATAATAATAACGAATTAACAGAAGGGAGGGCTGGATAATGACAAAAGTAGTGGTTCAAAATGGTAATATAGATTTAGCATTAAAAAAGTTCAAAGCAAAAGTTGCACGTAGTGGAGTCCCTTCTGAACTAAAGAAAAGAAAACACTATGAAAAACCTGGTGTTAGAAGAAGAAATGAAATTAAAGAAGGAATTAAAAATTCTCACAAAAAGAATCGGGGCTAATAATGAATAATAAAATTAATGAAGACTTAAAAAGTGCAATGAAAGAAAAAGATACTTTTAAACTATCAGTACTTCGGATGTTAAAAAGTGCTTTACAAATGGAACAAATTGCAAAAAAGCACGAACTTAGCGATACTGAAGTTGCAAGTGTCATAAAAAAACAAGTAAAGGTAAGAAAAGATTCAGTTGAAGAATATAAAAAGTATGGTAAAGATGATTCAGTTAAGGATTTAGAACAAGAAATAGCAATTTTGGAGGCATATTTACCAGAAGAAATGTCACAAGCTGAAATTGAAGAAGTAATTAATTCTGTATTTGAAACAGTTAAACCAACTAGTATGAAAGATATGGGATCAGTTATGAAAAATGTTAATGAATTACTTGCCGATAAAAACGCTGATATGTCATTAGTTAGCAAGTTAGTTAAAGAAAAACTAAGCAATATGTAATCTCAATCCTTGTGATTGAGATTTTTAAATGAAGGAGGATTAGATTGAAAAAGAAAATATTAATATTTTCCCATTTAAGTGATATTGATGGAATGGGAGGAGTAATACTTGCCAAACTGGCTTTTAGTAATGTCGATTTCGTTTTGTGCGAAACATTTAATTTGCTAGATAAAATTAAGGAAAAGATTGCTGATCAATCAATTTATGAATATGATCAAATTTTTATCACTGATATGTGGTTAGAAGATCCCGAAGTTATTTGGCAAGACTCTAAATTAAGAGATAAAATATTAGTATTTGATCATCATGAATCGGCTTTAGAAATGTATAATAATGCTTATGATTTTATTACGATAAGAATTAAAGATGAACTTGGTAGATGTTCGGGGACTTCTTTATTTTATCAATATTTAGTTAATAATAATTTATTACAACCGCATGCTAGTATAGATGCATTTGTTGAGCTAACAAGGCTTTATGATACTTGGGAGTGGGTAACAGTTAAAAATGAACCAATGGCTCGTGATTTAACAACACTTTTTAATGTTGTGGGAGCAAACGCTTATATTGATTTAATGTATGATAAATTAGATAGTAGACCAAATGAATTTACTTTTAGTGATTTAGAGTTATCTTTAATTAATAATAAAAATAAACAAATAAAAGATAAACTACAAAGTTATGCGAAGAATATTATTTATCGAAATGTTTTAGATTTAAAAGCAGGTATTGTATTTATTGATTATGAATATCGCAATGATTTTGCACAATATTTGAGAGATAATCAATTTCCAATGGATTTTGTAATGATGATATCGCTAGATAATGGAACTATATCATATCGTTATGTTAATGCAGGAATAAAAGTTTTACCTATTGCTGAACATTTTGGGGGTAAAGGTCATGATTATGCCGCAAGTAGTCCAATTAGTCATGAAACAAAGGAAGATATAATAGATATTATTTGTAAACGTAAAAGAACTAAAAAATAGAATAATAGTAAAAATGTAATTAAAGTGATATAATACTCTTCATTAAGGAGAGTATTTTATGTTTGAAGAAGATATGACTATGCTTGTTAATGTAACTGATGCTATATATGATACTTATTTAGTTTTAATGAATTTAGAAATGTATGGTAATAAAAATAGTTTGGATTATAAAAATAATTTAGAAATATTAAAACATAATATAACTGTATTTGATAATATTTTAAATAGAATATCTTCTAACTATGAGATGGGGTTAAAAGCTTATGAGTATTTAATTTCTTTAGAAAGATTTAAATCATCTGCATTAGTAAGTAGAGATTTAAAATTCAGTTTTATAACAGCGTTTGATAAAAAAGATGAAATGGTTTTAGCTTATATAAAAAATCGGTTATATCAAAAATTATTGCATAATCCTGATTATGCTTTAGCCATGGCGAATATTCCTGAAGAAATGCAAGATGATATTATACAAAGTGAAGTAAAGAGAACATTAGGGTTTATGACTGATTATCAATGTTCAATTATCAATGATATTTACATTTTATTTTTAACAATACTCGATGAGTTAAAAAGTAAAACTATTAATAAAATTGTGTTAGATAAGTTTGCAAGAATAAAATATAGCTATGGCTTTGTTTTGCCAGCTGTAGAAGAATATCTAATTGATAGATGTTTTGATGTAGATAACAAACCTTATATTTTTCATCATACTTTGGCCAGTCTTTATCAATTATCTGAAAAAGATTTTTTGAACAGTAAAAGGGAGATTATTTTAAATATTGTTGTAGGAAATTTGGAATTTGTGAAATCACTTAATGATGCTAATTTTGTCGATTATCAAAAGTTAACCTTAGCAATAGATATTGAGGCAATAGTTAGGGCGTGTATGGTTGCAGCAGATAAGGAAACGCGAAATATAATATTAAATTTACTTAATTCATTAATTTCTAGTTTGGATATGCAAGTTGGTTTTGAAACAATTTCATCCATATTAAAGAAGATACCAAGTAAGATGAATGATGATTTAGCAAAAGTACAAATTGTTAGTGTAGGGAGAATATAAAATGCAAAAGAGAGAATATTTAAATTTGCCTTCGGAGTCAGGACCTAAATTTTATATGCGTAAAGAGCCATTGATTTCAATTTATGAAGAATTAGAAGAATTTTTAGATTTTGATCATAATATGGATAATTTGCATTTTGCTAAGAAAATGTTATTTTCTCATGAAATAAAAGCTAATAATCAAGTGGAAGGATATGAAGTGTAATAAAGAAAAAAACTGATAGAATAAAAGATGAAGATGTACGTAAGAGAATATTAAATTGATATAGAGGATACCAATATATTTTAAAGCATCATAAAGTGGATGCTTATCATCTACGGGTTTTATATGATATTTTGAGTTTTAATCTTTTAGATGAAAGAGATCTTGCTAGAATGGGGACTTATTATCGAGAAGCTCCAGTTTATATTTTAAAAAATGGTAGATTAGATATGGAACTTGAAGAGGGAGTATATTACTTAAAAATTGCTGAATTAATGGAATATTATTTTGCTTTTTTCAATGCTCCAACTTTTTCTCAAACTATGACAGATCAATAAGTTAAGTCTCAAATTTTACATTTCTATTTTGTTTATATTCATCCATATTTTGACGTTAATGGAAGAACTTCGCGAACTATGGCTTTATGGCATTTACTTAACTCTCAAGCCTATCCTTATATTATCTTTAATCGAGGAATCGGTTTTGCGGGAAGTAATTATGATAGAATTATTCGAGAAGCAAAATATTCTGGCGATTTAACTTACTTTTTGCGTTTTATGATGAAATCAGTAAAATTAGAATTAGAAAAAGAAAGTGTTATGCAAACCATTGCCTCTAATTCGAATTATAAACTTAGTGGAATAGATTACCAAACGATGTTATATTTGCTTACAATGAAAGGCACTAAAACAGTTGGAGATTTTATGCATTTTTATAATAGTCAAAATGATAAGAAAAAGAGTAAAGAAATTTTTGAAGAGATGCTTTTACCTTTAATTGAAGCCGATATTTTAAAAGTGGTAGGATATACTAAAAGAATGCTAGGAGATATGCCTAATATGTTTTTAGAATTTAATAAATGTTTAATTTCTGATGAAGAAGAAATGCATTTAAAAAGATTGAAAAATTTTCAATCTTCTAAAAAGTAAGCATAGTATTCTTCAAAAGTTATATCATTTTCATAAATGTAGGTAGCAATATCTTCTCCGACATAACGGAAGTGCCATGATTCATAACTATAACCAGTTATATCAACTTTATCTTCCGGATACCTTAGAATAAAACCATATTTATAAGAGTTTTCTGCTAACCATTTTGCTTCAGCGCTTTCGGAAAATGTATTTTTATTAGTGTTGGTTCTACTAAATATATCAATAGCAAGTCCTGTTTGATGTTCGCTAGATCCGGGTCTTGCTGCAATGCTATCAGCGTAACGTTCACCACTGGAACTCTTATAACTATTATAAACTGCTTCTTGGTCTTCATAAGAACGATATGATGAATTAATCATCAAATAATATCCTTCTTCATTGGCGGCATTCCACATGTCTAAAAAAGCATTGTAGGCAACTTCACGAACCTTTTGACTTCCGAGTTCCCCCCAAGAATATGTTTGGGAAACATTGACTAAATCATCGGGAGCATAATCACTATTAAGTAAATAATATTTGTTAACAAGCATTGATGTATCTAGGGAAGTATTAGCATCAAATGTTTCTTCATAAAAATCTTTATCTAAATGAATATTTATATTTCTAACAATGTCTTTTAATTCTAAATCAGGAAATTCATTCATATAATCGATATATTCATAGAAGTTTTTGTCTAAGTAATATTTTTCATCAAGTAATTTTATAATATTACTATTTTTCTCGTTATTAAGTAAATAATCTAAGTCAGTATTATCTTTAAAATTATCTAATATTTTTGTTACTTCTTCATCATTATAACCATGTTCTAAAAGTTTATATTCATATGTTTGATGATACTTATATTCTTGATATTTAGAAACACCAAATACTATGGCGACGATTATTAATATTAATCCTCCGATAACAAAATATACTTGTTTTTTTAATTTTCTTCTGGTAGCCATATTTTAATACCCTCCAATTATCACAATTATATCACTATTTTAGTATTTACAAAATACCTTATTTGTAGTAATATTTATTTAAGGTAGAAGGTGATGCTATGGATAGAAACAAGCAAATATTAGAATTTTGTCCAAATTTTTATAAAATTCTAGAATTTACACCATATGAAGATGATAAAATAAGTGGTAAATTAATAAAGTTGTATCAAAAATATATTTTTGAAATTGACGTCAATAATGAAGAAGATGTTGAATCTGTTAAACAACTTGATCATGTAATTAGTAAATATATTGATGATTATCTATTTAGAAAAGAAATGCAAAAACAAATAGTTAATATAAAGATAAGAAAAGATGCTAAGGATATTTTAAAAGAAATTATCAAATCGATACTTAAGATATTTGATAATTATGAAGAATATACAACAAGAGTTATTTATATTTCACGGTGGATTTAGCAATACTGTTTAAGTATTGTTTTTATCTGTCATTTTTTTAATTAGTAATAAGACTAGTATACTAACCATAAGTATTCCTAAAATTATAGGGAATACCTTATAAATAGCCATAGAGTTATAGAAGTTATTAGCAATAAAGTCATTAACAATTACTAATAATATTAGGACAACTAGGAAAGGAATTATATTTTTTTTGACATTAATTAATTGTTTAAATTTTAAGGAACTAATAGATAAACATATAAATATATCAAAGAACCAGCCAGCAGAAACAAAGTTTTCTATGTTTTCAATAAAGTTAAATAGACTTATTTTTCTTAATACAGAATATTCTGGATAACTATAGATGTTAACCATTTCTCCTAAAACGATAGTTATTGATAAAACAACTACAAATATTGTTAGCATACTTATTAGATAATATTTTATATTTTGTTTAAAAGTAATTTTTTTATCAATAGTAGTTAGGAATGGGGAAGTAGAAAGCATTGCAAAAATAACTGCTGTTTTAAATATGTTTTGAGGTTTAGTACTAAATATTGGTAGTAGATTACTAAAATCAAATTCATTAGTTAAAAGAAGTGTTTTAATAATTATCAATACTAAACTTAAAACAAATAATATTTGAGCAACATAAGTTATTTTATTTATATTTTTAGTGTTTAGGAATGTTGCTAAAAATACAAATGGAAGGCAAGAAATTAATGAAGGAGTAAAGGGAAGAAAATAAGAATAGAGGAATGTTGCTAAAATAATTAGAGCAATAAATATTAAAAAGAGAAGATAAGCAATAAAAATTATGCGAATTAGGATATTTAGAAAACTGGCTTTTTTAATATATTCATGTAATGGAGAATCTATACTACTACTTACTTTAGAAATAATATAAACTATAGCAATACCTAATAAAGTACCTAAGATAATAGAAATATAGGCATCTTTACTACTATAGAGGAATAAAGTAGAAATACCACCACCTAGAAATAGACTACGGGATAAGAAATATGAAAGTATACCTTTATTAGTTTTCATCTTGCACCTCGTAAATTAAGCCTTTTTTATTGATATAAAATGCAACGTCACTTTCTATATCTAAGTTTACCCAGAAATTTTCTTCTTTGATTCTTTTATCTTGATAATAACTTTCTGCTAAAAATAAAATGTCACTTTTATTTTCTTGTAAAATTCTGATAAATTCATCAAGTTTCTTATTGATTAATTTTTGAAAATCATTATTTAATTTTTCAAGAGTATCTAAATTTCTGATAGTAAAATTTGGTTCATTATCCATTATTTTACCAGTCAAGTTTCCACTTAATGTTATTGTGTTAGTATCAACATCAATTTCTACTTTTCCTTCCCCGATAGCAATGGAAAAATATAAGTCACCATATTCTTTAGAAAATATAGGGCGATAGAAATTGCCACTTAAAATATTATAAATTGTAGCATAGTCATTATCTAATTTACTTTTAAATTCATATTTATCAAATATAGCCAAACCATCAATTTTAAATTGTTCATCATCTAAAGTAATATTAGAAAAACATGTTTCTTTACCAAAGGCTAGAGTTTCTTCAATTATTTGATCAAATGTTTTTAAAACCGAGTTATTACTTGAATAATTAAGACTTTCCAACATATTAATGATGGCTGTACTAGCAATAGGATTTTCATCTGTTGTATTTTCTAATATTTTTTTGGGTTCTGTATCTAATGAAGATAAGACATAGAAATTTTCTCGAAAATAAGTGCTCCGCATGAAATAATCAACTATGGTCTCAAACCTACCATCGACAATATTTTCTCCAAGGATCATGAGTTTTACATGACTATAATTGGCTTGGTCTGATAATAGATCTGCAGTTTCTTCAAGGACTTTGGCTAAAGATTTATTGCTACTAGTTTTAGTGTAAGTTTTAATTTTGGAAGAATCTTTATCATTTTGATCATTTAATACTTCTAATGTTATTACGTATTCATCATCTTTATAATCAATACCAATTGCTGATATTATTGCTAAATCATTTATTTCTTTATAATCATAACAACCAGTTAGTAAAAATAAGAAAGATATTAGAATTATTTTTTTCATGAGTCCTCCTTTTGTTTGTGCATGTTTTTATGAGTAAATAATGTACTTCTTTTAGTATCTTTATATAAAGGTGTTTTGCAAACAGTGTTATTAAAGTAAGTTTTATTAAATGGAGCAAGTGGGGCAAAGTATGGCTTATTGAAACTAGTAATATTAGTCGTATATACTAAGAAGAATATTATACCTAGTGTTATTCCATAAAGACCAAAAAAACCAGCAAGTAAGATAAAAATAAACCTAAAGAAACGAAGAGAATTATTGATTTCAACGTTACTAAATGTAAGACTCGATATAAAAGTTATAGCAATAACTATAATCGTAATTGGAGAAGCAATACCTGCAGAAACTGATGCCTCACCTAGAACAATGGCACCGAGAATTGATATGGCTGATCCATAATTTGATGGAAACCTTAAGTCACTTTCACGTAATATTTCACAGACGCCGAGCATGATAAGAGTTTCAACAATTGTAGGAAATGGTACACCGTTTCGCTGGATTGCAAAATCGACGAGTAAATTAGTTGGAATAGTTTCTTGATTATAGTTCATGATGGCTATATATAATGCCGGAGCAATCATCGATAAAAAGTAGGAAAATAGTCGGAGAATTTTTATGAAGTTAATATTTTTACTTTTGGAATAATTATCAATATTGGGATTGATAAAATCGATAAAAAATGCGGGAATAATTAAAACATAGGGAGTAGTATCGATAACTATGGCCATTTTTCCTTCTAAAAGGGCAGTGGCAACCATATCTGGTCGTTCCGTTTGTAAGAATGTTGGATATACATGATTAGCTTCGCCATCTATTAAAAAACCAACAGAACTTGAATCTATTATGCCATCAATATCAATGCTTTCAATTTTTTTTATTACGTCTTGCACCATATCAGTATCAACAATATCTTCGAAATATAAAAGACCAACTTGAGTACTCGTCTTTCTACCAACAACTCGATTTTCAATTTTTAAGTTATGGGATTTTAATCTTCTTTTGATTAATCCTAAATTTATTTGATAATTTTCCGTAAAAGAATCTTTTGGCCCATTAATTGATGTTTCAACATCAGTATTAGCAACACTACGATTAATATCTGCTCTGGTTTCCACCCCATAAATTACACTATTTAAAATGATAATTGTAAATCCACTGGTAATAAAATATTCTATTTCATCTGCATTTTTAATTTCTTTGGTATTTGGTCCCGCTAAAAAGGATTTTAAGTTATGTTTATTTATTTTATTTTTGCTAGCAATTAAATTTTTTAAGATGTAATCATTTACTTTATTACTACCACTAACAGTTTCTAAATATAAAATATAAACAGTATTAAAAAGATTAATGTTAATTTCTTTAATAATTAAATCCGGAGTTTTATTAAATTCTTTTTTTATTCTTTCAACTATTTTATTCATGACCTCACCATTTATAATATTTGCTAATTTTTGGAAATTATAACTGAAATGGCTTTATAAAATTTAATTTGTGTTTTATAATTAGCTTGTGGAGTAATGATTATGTTCGACGAAGTATTTTATGAAAACAAGAAAACGCATAGAAAAGAATTAATAATAATAGTTGTAGCTTATTTAATAGTAATGCTATTAGTTCCTTATTTAATTTTACATTATAAAATTATTAGTATTAGTGCTAATTCTGATTCTTGGATAGTTGAAGGTCAAATTGAACTTGCTTTTTTTATTATGTTTTTAGCAGAATTTTCTTTTGCCTTTTTAGTAGGTTTGATAACACATAAAGGGGGAGTTTATAAAACTTTAATAATATGTAGTTTCTTAGTAAAATTGGTATTATATACTTTGTTTTCAGTATTTGCTTTTTGGTTTACAACAAGTAAGTTTAATACCGAAATTGAGTTTCTTTTTGTGCGTTTGATTGTAGCATTTTATGCATTTAAGGGAATCTTTTTTGCTAGTATACTTTGTTGTATACCAACACTATTTGGAGTAGAAATGGGAAAATTATATAAGAATAAGAAAAATGAATATTTGATAAATCGGAGGATAGAAGAAAATGAATATTGAAAGGCTTGATGATTTAGGAAGAGGGATAGGTTATCTTGATGGTAAAATTACTTTTATACCTTGGACAATTCCGGGAGATGTTGTAGAAGTTATAGTAACAGAAAATCATAAAAAATATAATGTAGCCAAAGTAAAGCATTTTATAAAATATAGTGAGAAGAGAATACAACCACCGTGTCCTTATTTTACTAAGTGTGGGGGATGTACATTACAAAATCTTGCATATAATGATACTTTGGAATATAAAGTTAAAAAGATAAAAAATATATTTAAAAAGAATAAAATAGATATTAATCTGGAGATAATTGCTAATTCTAATCCTTATAATTATCGTAATAAAATAAGTTTAAAAGTAATACATGGAAAAATAGGCTTTTTTGAAAATAGTACTCATCAATTAGTGGAAATTGATGGGTGTATAATCTCTAATCAGGCATTAAATAAGTGTATCCCTTTAATTGAAAAAATGAATATTATTAATGGAAGTATAACTATTAGATGCAATCAAAATGAAGAAATATTAATAATTATTGAAAGTCAGGATAATTTGAAAATTGATATAGATAGTTTGAAAAAAGAAATAAAACTTGTTGGGATTATAATTAATGATAAGACATTTTATGGAGAAAATTATTTATTTGAAAGAATTAATAATGTTTTGTTTAAGATTTCATATGATTCATTTTTTCAAGTTAATTCAAGTGTTGCTAGTAAACTTTTTCAAATTGTAAAGGATAATATTTCACTTAATGATAAAGTTTTGGATTTATATTGCGGAGTTGGAACTCTTAGTTTAATGGCAGCAGCAAATGCTAAAAGTGTAGTAGGTATTGAAATTGTTCCTAATGCTATTTTAAATGCCATATTTAATGCTAGTATTAATTCAGTGGATAATACTTGTTTTGTTTTAAATGATGTAAGTGAAGCAGTTTCCAAAATTAGTTTGGATTTTAATAAAGTTATCGTTGATCCACCAAGGAGAGGACTTACTAAAGAAGCGATAGAAGTTCTTTTGAAAATAAGACCTGAAAAAATTATTTATGTATCGTGCAATCCTCAAACACTAGTAAGAGACTACAAACTTTTAAATGATATCTATGAAATAGAAAAAAGTTATATTTTAGACATGTTTAGTTATACTTATCACGTTGAAACTGTATTAATTTTAAAAAAGAGGTAATAAAAAATGTCAAAGTTAAAGAAAATTTTAGATACTGTAATTATATTTATAGTAGTAATGTTTATTATTTGCTTTATGTTCAGTTTATATAAAGCATTAGTAGGTGAT
>CALVIU010000004.1 GCA_944331835.1 uncultured Bacilli bacterium
CATATTACCACATTATCGGTTCCTGAAATTTTGATGGCAAATTGGAATAAATGTTACATATCTATTATAACTGCACAGTGTATTACATTATTATTATATCCAAATATGTAAAATTAATACATAGTTTATAAAAAAAATACAAAATCATTTTCAAATAGTTGATAATTAGATATAATAATTATACGAGGAGAGTAGGAAGTATGAGTATATTAAAAGTCCAAAATTTAACAAAAACTTATGGCAAAGGAGATACTTTAGTTAAAGCGGTTGATGACGTTTCATTTACAGTTGAAAAGAAAGAATTTATTGCTATACTCGGGGCATCAGGTAGTGGTAAATCAACTCTTTTACACATAATCGGCGGAGTAGACACCCCAACCAGTGGTAAAGTTTTAGTAAATGATGTTGACATTTACTCTTTAAACGATGAATCACAATCACATTTACGAAGAACAGAAGTTAGCATTATTTATCAATTTTACAATTTAATATCAACACTTAACGTCAAGGAAAACATAACTTTACCCCTTGACCTTGACAAAAAATCTATTGATGATGCATACTTACAAGAAATAATTAAACTTTTAAACTTAGAAAATCGTCTTAAACACTTACCAAACGAACTATCCGGCGGTGAACAACAAAGAGTGTCAATCGGAAGAGCACTTTTAACTAAACCAAGTATAATTCTAGCAGATGAACCAACAGGTAATTTAGATAGTAAAAACAGTATCGAAGTTATGGAATTACTTAAAAGCGCCAACGAACTATTTGATCAAACTATAATTATGGTAACCCATGATGAAAATCTTGCCAAATATGCTAAGAGAATCATAACCATTGCAGATGGAAAAATAGTTAGTGATAAGGTGTTATGATGAAAATCCTAAATAAACTTACTTATCGATACTTAATGTTAAACAAAAAGAAATCTTTAATTACAATAATAAGTATTGTTCTTATGACTACTCTTATTTTTTCACTTGGCCTTGGAGCATCAACAATTAGAAAGAAAACTGTTGATGAGACCATTGAATATTCCGGCCCCCAACATTTAAAATTATATGATTTAGAATTTTCTACAATAAACACTTTAAATAACAATTCTGATATAAAAGAAATTGCTTTAATGCAAACTATAAATACTATAAATTCTAATGACTATCAAATAAATTTTATAACAGTTTCCGAAAATGCTAAAAATTATTTTTTAAATTTACAAGGCAGTTTTCCAAATAGTGATAACGAAATTATAATATCATCAGAATTTGCTCAAAAGGAAAATTATGCCATTGGTGATACTATAAACAACAAAAAAATTGTTGGTATATTTACTAGTACTCCCTTAAATCATGAAAGATATGATGGCGATAATTTTTATGCCTACACGTTTGGCTCATTTAGTGATTCTTCTCTAACAACTTTTCTAATAACTTTTAAATCAACTAGAAATGCCTATAGTAAAATTAATGAAATAGCAAGTTCCCTTGATTTACAAAAAATATCTAATCCTGGTGGAGCGGTTATTTATGATAATGCCGTAATTAATGATTCATTATTGCAAGCAAATGGTGAATTTCATTTACTAAGCACAAAGTTTGGTGTTTATGCTATATTTTCAACTATTTTAATAGTTGTAAGTGTTTTTTGTGTTTTAATAGTTCGCAATGCTTTTACTATAAGTTTATCTGAACGCAAAAAACAATTTGGTGCCTTGCGAAGTATCGGAGCAAGTAAAAAACAAATATTTAAAATGGTTATGGTTGAAGCCTGTATGTTAAGTATCATTGCTATTCCTTTAGGTATTATATTAAGTTTTCTTTTAGTTTCAGGTATACTTGCTATTTTTAACAAAATCCTCGCCGATTTAATTGTTCCATACCAACTATATTTATATCCGGAATTTATTATAATTTCTTTAATTTTTATATTGCTAACTATATTTGCATCGGCCTTATATCCAGCCATCAAAGCAAGCCTAGTAACTCCAATGGAAGCAATTCGCCTAAATAATGTTTATAAAATAAGAAGAAGCAAAGAAAATTATCCTTTAATCAAAAAAGTTTTTGGAGTTGAAGGAGAAGTAGCATACAAAAATATGAAAAGAAATCGCCATAAATTTACATCGAGTACAATTTCTTTATGTATCTCCGTTATCCTTTTTATAACATTTGCTACATTAATAAAATATATTTTAGTAAATTATGCTACTAATTTTGAAGAAGAATATGATATTTACATTCAAGTTCCTACTACTAGTCCTGAAATTTTACAAGAAATATCAGATATTTCTGCGATAGATGAAATAGTAATTTATCAAAATGAATACCTATTTTTCAGCAATAAAGAATATTTAACAGATGAATTTATTGAAAATAATCCTGATGATAACTATTACTATCTCCAATTATACGGATTAGATGATAAAACATATAATGCTTATTTAAATAAGTTAAAAATTTCTAATAATTATTTTGGGATATTAGTAAATAATGCTTATACTAAAGATCCAGACACTAATGAAACAGTTCCTTATAATGCATTTATAAATAATCCTAACATACAAATAGAATTAAATACTAATGAAACAATATATCATCCAGAAACAGATACTTATGAATACATAAATAATCCATCTTATCTGACTATATCAAATTTATATTTAACTAATGAATTTTCTTATTTCAATTTAAATAACCCTGCTTTAATCGTCGACTTTGATACATTTACATATATTAAAAATGCTATGCCAAGCACTATAACTACACATCAATTATATGAAATTTGTATTAACTCTGAACACTATCAAGAGTTTGACCGAGAAATGACTAAAATAATTGAAGAAAATCCCAATATAAACATAGGTTATGATAATTATGAGTATTGGAACTACGAAAATAAAATGGTAGCCATATCTATAGCCTTTATTCTTTATTCCATTTTAACATTTATTGCTTTAATAAGTATTACAACAGTATTTAGTTCGATAAATGCTAATATAGAAACTAGAGAAAAAGAATTCTCTGTCTTAAGAAGTATTGGCCTAAGTAAAAAAGGCTTAAATAAAATGTTAATTCTTGAAGGTACATTTTTAGGTCTAAAAGTTTTATTCTTTTCCATACCTATTTCCATGATTATCATTTGGTTTATTAGAGAAGCCTTAAAAATGATGGATATAATTTCAAAATCAATGATAATTCCATATCCTACTAATTATTTAATTGCTGCAATAATAGTTGTACTAGTTTTAATATTCTTAATAACTATGTTTAGTGTTCGTAAAATAAAAAGAAAAAATATAGTTGATTCAATAAAAAATGAAAACATTTAATAAAATGGTAAGAAATTACCGTTTTATTTTGGTCAATATTGACTAAAAAATAACTAGATAGTACAATTTTTATGGCGATATTTATGAACAAGACAAAATTAAAAAAATATTCTTTTATTACTGCTATTATTTTAGCATTATTTATGGTAGTAGGAATAATTTATGATAAATATTCTTCTATTTTTATTCCTTTTACTAAACCATTAGAAATAATTGATATTTTTATTTCTTTTACTTTTTGGATATCATTAATTTGGTTAGTTATTTTTTCTTTATATTCTTATCTTGATAATTATAAATATCACAAACCTCATAAACTTTCTATCTTTAGAAGGCATCCTTTTTTATCAATATTTATTTTAACATTTTCTATTAGTCTTATTTATTTTGTTATTTTTTATCCAGGTATTGTCACTTGGGATGGATTTTGGCAACTTGATATGTATTATGGTATTAGAGCAATGTCCAATCACCATCCGGCATTCTTAAGTGTTATTATGGGATTACTAGCTGATTTAGGTCGATTTCTAATAAATGATAATTTTGGTATATCTTTATTTATAATTATGCAAATGCTTTTTAATGCCTTTGTTTATTCATATACTATAAAAGTTTTATCTAAACTAAAAATACCTAACTTTTTATACAATATTATAATTATTTTCTATGCTGCCTTCCCATTATTATCTTTATATTCTGTCACTTACATCAAAGATACACTATTTTATTTAACTTGTTTACTAATATTTGTATTTCAATATAATAACTTAGTATTAGAAAATAATCACAATAAATCTACATATATTATATTAACATTACTTTATATTTTATTAATACTTTTACGTAACACAGGTATTTATATTGCTGTTATATCATTAATCACTCTGATTTTATATTATCGTAAGAAAGTTACTTTAATATTTAAAAGAATATCTATCATATTTGGCATAATCATAGTATTTCAAATAGGTTATAATATTTTAATATATCAAGTACTCGATGTAAATCATGCTTCAGTTAGAGAAATGTTGTCAATTCCTTTACAGCAAACCGCTAGATATTTGAAAAATTATTCTGATGATTTAAATGAAGAAGAAAAAGAAGCAATAGAAAATTTATTTACTGTAGATATCACTGAATTAGGAGAGTTATACAATCCTAATAAAAGTGATCCAATAAAGTGGAAATTTAAAAGCAATGCAACTACTGAAGAATTATTAAACTATTTTAAAGCGTGGTTTACAATGTTTTTAAAACACCCTGGAACTTATGTTGATGCCACTTTAAATAATACTTATGGCTATTTTTATCCGGGGATGCTTAATAGTATCGAAGAAGGCTTAGGTTTCTTTGAAATAGAAGATAATACTAGAGTAAATACTGGATATCTTGATATCTCTTTTAATACATCAACTCATGCAGCTCGTGAATTCATATATAATATGAGTGATACTTTAAGTAAAATCCCAGTACTTGGTAAGATTTACTATTGTTCAACATATACTTGGGCATTAATTGCTATAACAATTTATCTTTTATATAAAAGATACCATGAATTATTAGTTTATTGTGCACCATTATATATGGGAATTATTGTTTGTCTAATTTCCCCATTAAATGCTCATATGCGTTATTTAATACCTGTAGCAATTTGTATTCCAGTCTTAATTGCTTTTGTATTTCATCGAAAAGCTAATGCTAAAAAATAATTTGTGATATAATTAATATAGAAAGGATTATAAGTATGGATATATCAATAATAGATTTTTTTTCTAATTTAGATTTTGATAATATGAAATATTTTTATCATATAACAGAACAAGGAAGTGGAGATAAGATTCTCGAAGAAGGTCTTTTAATGGCAGATAAACATTTATGGAGCACTACAATAGAAATAACACCAGAAATGATTAAAGACCCTTATAACTTTATTAAAGGAGAAAGGGGAAATAATATAAGAAATACTGATGAAATGAATATAATTGGTTGTGAAAAAGAAGATATAGATTATTTGGTTACTAAAAATGATTTTTACGGTTGGAACCAAGAAGAAGATGCTAATTATATAATACCCAGAGATTTTATTATGGGCTATATTGACATGCGTTCGGATGATGAAGATTATTCATTAATATTAAACCCTAATTATTTTAATTATGGAGGAAGATAATATGAAAATATTATTTATATCTGATATCCATGGTATTACTAAAAACTTAGATAAAGTAAGAAGATTAATAGAAAAAAATAACTTTGATAAAATTGTCAATCTTGGAGATATGTACTACTGTGGATTATCAATAAGAGGAATGCTTGAAGTTGACCCTAATACAGTTAAGGATTTTTTAACAAATTATCAACACAAACTTTTAAGCTTACAAGGAAATTGTGACTCTGAAGTCGATATTGAAAAATCGGAATTTCCAATATGCAGAGATCTTGCTTTGATAAATGTAGATGATATAAATATTTATTGTACCCATGGTCACATTTATAATATTGATAAAAATAGTAAATTTGTAAATGGTGGAGTTTTAATTTATGGCCACTTCCATGTGCCTTATATTAAAAAAGTCGCTAATATGACCTATGTTTGTGTTGGTTCCATATCTCTACCTCGAGATAAATATGGTCCAACTTATGCTATCTATGAAAATAGAAAAATATCAATTTATTCTTTAATGGATGATTCAATAGTTTTTGAAAGCGAGGTATAACATGAAATTACAAATAATTGGTTCCGGTGGCATGTGGCATAAAGAAAATAGCGCAAGTTATTTAATTGATGACCATATTTTGATTGATATACCTAATGGTAGTTGCAAAAATTTATATAATTTAGGAGTTAAAACTGAAAAAATAGACAATGTTTTAATCACGCATTTTCATGGTGACCATTTTTTTGATATCCCATTTTATCTTCTTAAGAAGAGCAAAGAAGATGAATTAGATGTAAATATTTATTGTACTAAACCGGGTAAGAAAAAAATTGAGGCTCTATTTAAATTGGGGTTTCCCACATCTTCCAAGAAAGTTTTAAAACGTCTTCAATTAAACTATAATTTTAGTGCTAATTTTACAATAAATAATTACGAAGTATCTAGAGTTAAAGTTAGCCATGGTGATTTTAAACCAGCATATGGCTATATATTTAAAAGTGATAATCTAACTGTTGGTTTTACTGGTGACACCGGTTACTGTGATACTGTTGATTACATGGCAAGCATTTGTGATTATCTAATTTGTGATTGTAGTTTTATTCTAGGTAATGAATCCCACATGGGAATTGATGATATTAAAAAGTTAGCAACCAAATATCCTGATCATAAATTTGTAACTTCTCATATGTTCAGTGAGACCATTAAAGAAGCCAAAAAATTAAAAATAAAAAATATAATTGTTCCGAACGATGGCGATTATATATCAAAAGGAGAGTAACATGGAATTTATTGGAACAAAACCATTAGAAACAGAAAGGCTAATACTTAGAAGAGCAACGCTTGCTGATGCCGATGTTGCTTACCAAAGTTGGTGCACGAGTGATGCTGTTGCTAAATACGTTATGTGGGAAAAACATAAGAGTGTAAATGAAACAAGAGCTATTTATACTAAATGGATTGAAGCATATCAAGATTTAGACACCTACCGCTGGATTGCCGAGTTAAAGGATACTGGTGAAGTCATTGGAACTATTGATATCAGTAAAAAGTTTTTGCCATATGGAACATGTGAAGTAGGGTACTGCTATGCTGAAAAGTATTGGGGCCAAGGATATGGAACTGAAATATTAATGCGAGTAATAAAATTTTTATTTGAAGAATGTGATGCTGATATCATCGTTGGTGAACACATGGATAACAATCCCGCTAGTGGCAGAGTAATGGAAAAATCCGGATTAAAGTATGAAACCAGATTACGAGCTAGAATCAATGACAAAATGGGTAGAAAAAATGATTTAATAGTTTATTCGCTAACTAAAGAAGAATATGAAAAGGAGAAACAAAATGGATGAAGTTGTAAAAATTTTAACCGAAAAGCATAAAACCATTGCTACTATGGAATCTTGCACTGGTGGTGGAGTAGTAAATGCTATTACCAATATTGAAGGAGCTAGTGAAGTCCTAAAGTTTAGTGCTGTAACTTATTCTAATGAATACAAAATAAAAATGGGAGTTGACTCCCAAATTATCGATAAATATAGTGTCTACAGTATGGAAACTGCTATCGAGATGAGTACAAATATTGCCAAATTTGCTAATGCCAACTATGGTGTAGGTATTACAGGTAAATTAAATCGTATCGATAGATTTAATCCTGAAGGCCAAGATAATCAAATTTTTGTAAGTATATATGATGTTGACAATAATAAATATTATAACTTCGATTTATTAGCAACCAAACCAACCCGAAAAGAAAATAAAGCCTTGATAATCGAAGCTATTGCCAATAAATTACTAACAATTATTTAGGTAAGGCAATTAATACTACTTCCGTAGGATAATATCTATTTCCAAAATAACGTAAATAGAAAGTATAATTGTCATTAATAGTATTTATGAGTTTAGGTAATTTCCACAAATCATCATGATTATGATACACTGAAATTAAAAGTTTTGGTGTATCATTTTTTATATGATTAGTTGCCCCAATTAAAGCCTTTTCTTCACTACCTTCAATATCCATTTTAATCAAAGTAACTTTTTCTTTTACATCATCATCCAAAGTAACACTTTTTACTATTTCCTCTCCGGAATCTGCAACAGTATTAGCAGAAGCGCTTGTGCTATTACTATTTATATAAAATTCACCATTTATATCACTAAGAGCCTTCTTTTTAATAACTATATTACCAAAATCCTTTAAAGTATTTTGCATGAGTTTAATACTTGACTCTGTTATTTCAAAAGCGTAAATTTTTTTGTAAATGCCATAAGTATTTATGTAATTTAATATAGTATCTCCAGTATATGCTCCAACATCGACATACACTTCTTCTTTATTTTGCTTAATTAAGTCCAAATCAAAATATTGACTATAATTTCCTTCATAAGCTATAGCTAAGGAATTAAAATCAGAATTATACCAATAATTTAAAATTCCATACAATACTTTTTTAGAACGATAATCTCCTAAATTATTATATAAATTATCAAAATCATCAGCATGATTTTTTAATACTTCTGCTCGCAATTTTAATTCTTCAAATTCACTTTCTTCATATTTTAGTTTTCCCCAATAATTGAATTGAGCCAAAAACCTTTCAATCGCTTGCTTATTAAATTCATCAATATTTAAATAACTATTTTTAATATTATTAAATATCATCTCCGGACTAAGAACTTTTAAAGAAGCAATTAAATTTTTAAAATGTATATCTAACTTATTCATAATTCCTCCATGATTAATAATATGCAAAATATTTTGACTTTTTTCTAAAATTAGTGTATATTACTAGGCAACAAGATGTGGGGTGGTAATATGGATGTAAGTTTAGAAACTTTAATAAATACCGTTTCTAGGTATAATTTATATGGTATAGAAAAGGTAAAGAAAGCTTATGAATTTGCTAAGATAAAGCATGCCGGTCAATATCGTGAAAGCGGCGAAGAATATATTACTCATCCTTTAGCAGTTGCCATTATATTAGCCAGATTGAATGCTGATACTGATACAATTTGTGCTGGATTACTACATGATGTTATTGAAGATACTAACACCACCCAAGAGGATATAGCAGCAGAGTTTAGTTCATCTGTTGCTACTTTAGTTATGGGGGTAACCAATTTAACTAGAGCATCTTTTAATAGTAAAATATCTTCTAATAATGCTAATTTACGAAAACTTATTTTAGGAATGAATAAAGATGTACGTATTTTAATAATCAAACTTGCCGATAGACTTCACAATATGATGACCTTACAATACAAAAAAAATGTTGAAAAACAACATATGAAGGCAATGGAAACGTTAAGTATCTATGTCCCTATTGCTGAAGCGCTAGGGCTATATAATGTCAAATGTGATTTAGAAGATAAATGCTTTATGTTTTTAAAACCAGATGAATATAAAAAATATACTGATATTAGAAATAGATACAAAGAAAGTACCCAAAATTTAGTTGCAGAGGTAATCAGAAGAATAAATGAAGTCTTACTAGCCAACGATATTCCCAATACTATAAAATTTCGTTTGCAAAATGTTTATGGTATTTTTAAAAGTCTAATGTTGCGTGAATCACTTGAAGATATTCATGATTTTTTAGCTTTTAAAATTATCTTGGATGACATTGATGCTTGTTATTTATCCCTAAGACATGTTCATGAAACTTTTAAACCATTAACGCAATATTTTAAAGATTATATTAGTCTTCCCAAGCCTAATCACTATCAAGCTTTGCATACTACTGTAATTGGCCTTGAAAGTAAAATCTTACAAATGCAACTTAAAACTGCAAGTATGGAAAAAATTGCTAAATACGGTATAACTGATTTTTGGCATGGCGATGAAGATATCGGTGCCAAAGAAATGCAAGAGGCCTTAAAAGAAAATTATCATTTTTATAAAGCAGTCTTAGAAATAAACAAACTTGCAAGCAGTAATCAAGAATTTATTGAACTTATGAAGGATGAAGTTTTTGCTGAAAAAATCCATGTATTTACTAAAGATGGTATTCTAATTGATGATTTAGCTAAAGGATCTACAGCACTGGATTTTGCATATCGTATTCACTCTGATATTGGAAATTCTATGGTTGCAGCTTTAGTAAATGGTAAATCTGTAAATTATGATTATGAACTAAAAGATGGAGATACTATTAGAATTATTACTGATTTCAATGCCGATGGTCCAACCAAAGAGTGGTTAAGTATGGCTAAAACTGCTAGAGCTCACAAAAAAATAAGAGAATTTTTAAATAAACAAAAAAGAAATGGTCAATCGCGAACAAGATCACTTTGATAAATGTTCCTTTTTACCATTTCTTTATCTATTTCATTTAAAACACAAAACTTTTTAACCAACCATGTCGGTGCAATTAATTCATCGGCGATAGGGTCTCCAGTAATTCGTTCAACTACTATATTTTCATTTAAATATCTTAACTCTTCACACACGATATCGACATATTCATCCCGACTTAATACGTGAAAATTTTTCTTTTCATAAATACTCGCCAACTTTGTATTCTTAGGAATATATAACATATGAATCTTTATTCCATCTATTCCAAGATTATTTAAATATTTAACAGTATTTATCATATCTTCTTTAGTCTCATTGGGAAGCCCATTGATAATGTGAGCTACTGTAAATATGCTTCTTTCTTTAAGTTCCTTTACAGCCTCAGTAAAACACTTTACATCGTGACCCCGGTTGATATATTTAAGAGTATTATCATTGCTACTCTGAAGTCCTAACTCAATAGTTAAAAAGGTTTGTTTATTTAATTCACTTAAATAATCTAACCATTCATCACTTAAGGCATCTGGCCTAGTTGCAATAGATACTCCTACAACTTTATCAATTACTAACAACTTATCAACCATATTTTTAAAATCTTGAATATTACCATATGTATTAGTTCCCGACTGAAAGTAGGCGATATATAAACTGTTCGGCCACTTACGTTCCATAATATCTTTTGCTTTATTAAATTGACTAACAATATCCATACTTCCATCACTAATGTTAGATGCACTTCTGCCACTGCAATATATGCAACCACCACTAGCATAATTTGGACAACTACTACCAATATCTAAAGGCACTTTAAATACTTTAGAACCAAACTTTCTTCTAAAAAAACAATTTAAAGTATAATATCTTTTATTATCGATTGTATTTTTAAACATACCATCACCCGACATTTCATATTTTATCATATTCTAAAATAAAAAGCCCATAAATACGGGCGAGTTTAGCATAATAAATGGTGCTGGAAGCAGGATTCGAACCTGTGACCTATGCGTTACGAGAACTATATTTTCATTTTTAAAAATTCTCACTTTATTTAAAAATAGACCTTTTTAAGGGCTTTTTTTGAATTTTTTTAAAATTTTTCAAAAAAAAATAATGTGTTTTTATCACATTATTTTAATGCGCTTTTTGTTAATTCGCGACATTTTCGCGACAATAAAATTTTTACCTTTTTATAGTGCTTGTATAAGAAATTCATCACCATATTTTTGTTTATATTCATCTAATTTATCCCATACGTTGTTAATGTCTAATTTGGATATATCAAGACTTTTAAAGATTGGATATTTTCGTTCTATATGTTCCTTTAATAATTTTATTTTTTCTTCTTCAGATACTAAAGTATTATGGAATATGACCTTATATAGTTCGTTTATCTCTTTGGTTGGGGCAAAGTTTATTCCATCGTATAAAGACAGCAACTGATTAAAATTAATTTTTATTATATTGTTATCATAATATTTATCAAAAACGCTAATTACCTTTTTATTTTTCTTTTTGTTTGCATGAGTATAAATAAAAGTGGTTGATAGTTGAGAGTGTCCCATGACTTCTTTAACTGTTGATGGACTAACATCTGGATTTTCATTTATTTGCATAATGCAATAACTATGCCTTAGACCGTGTAAAGTTACTTTTTTTAATTCATCAATATATCTTAATCAAATGATCAATATTGATTTTACCAACAAATATATCGATATCAGGAAAAAGACAAATTGGTATATTTTCATCATAATATTTATAATCAAGTAATTGTTGAATTGTGTACTTTGGAGTTGATAATATTTTTTGTTTTAGTATTATTATCTCCACTACTTTGTAAAAAACAATATTTACAACCATTTGGACATCCTAAAATTAAATTTACTGCTAACCAGCTTTAATACATTTCAATAACTGCCATAACCCTATCGCTTCCTAATGGCTTATAGTATAGTATGAAAAAAGCAGTTTTCTTCACTGCAATTTTACAATTACATTTGCATATTTGAAACCAATTATAAAATAGAAAGTTAGTTAAACAATTTATTTAACTAACTTTCTTGAACTGGGAAATTCTCTTGTAATATTAAAAACTGGACATAATTCTTTATCGTAAAGTATCTCTAATTTATGTAATGCTCTAGTACATGCAACATATAATAAGTGCATATCAACATTATCATTAATATCATATGTATTGCTTGAAGCATCGTTGATAATTACTGCATCAAATTCTAACCCCTTTGCCAAAGCACTTGTAACCACACAAATACCACCATTATATTCATTGTCTTTAGCGGTAATATGTGTTGCATCAATATTTTCACTAATTAGACTATCATAAACCTTTTTGGCTTCTTTTTCATTTTTACAGATTATTGCAATTGTTTTATAACCTTGATTTTGCAATTCTAGTATTTTATTTACTTTATAACTATTGTTTTTAGTTTTTTCTTCAATTAATACCGAATCACCATGTCTAATTACTGGTGTGGCATCTGGTAATCCCAAACAATACAAAATATTATTAGCATTTTCAGTAATTTCTGCAGTTGTTCTATAACTTCTATCAATTTTTATTAACTCACAATCACCATTAAAAATGCTATCGCCAACTTCTTCCCAATTTGCAATACTTCGATATGAATATATTGATTGAGCTAAATCACCATATATCGAAAATGTACTATTTGGAAACATTTCTCTTAACACTGCAAAATGAAACAATCCATAATCTTGAGCTTCATCAATTACAATATGACGATATTGATTATCATTACCATGTAGCATATAATTTAAATGTAATAATGGTGCCATGTCTTCAAAAGAAATTTTCTTTTTTCTTAATAATCCGAGCGTATCATTTTGTAATGCAGTTATTTCCGCTTCTGTTATGTCATCAGCATATAATTGTATATTTGCTACAAAAATTTTGTATAAGTCTAAAACTTTAACATTTAATTTTTTAAAATATTCTCTAATATACTTTACTCCCTTATTTTTAACAAAGTCGTATAGTTTTTGACTTTCTTCAATTGCTTCAATTCTCTTTGGATCATTTTTTGGTAAATTAATATAAATTTTACGATATTTTTCATTTAGTTTTTCATAAATCTCATTCATATTATCCTTATATTTTTTCACAAAATAATTACAAGCGGAAGCAAAATTAGGATAATTTGATGAAGCGGTAAACAAAAGGTTTCTAATTTCTTGTCTACTAAATATTTCTTCTCCATCAATAATAATTCCTTTACCAACAATATTAAAATCAAGATAATCTTTAATAAATTTATCTAAAGCATTTTTATATCTTAATGAGGATTTAAAATTTCTAACAGCTTTTATTTCTTCGCTTACATAACTAGTGTCATCTACAGTAAATTTTTCACCCAAAATATCGTTTAACATTTCCAAAAATGTTTTTTGTTCTACCGGAGAAGTTTCTAATTCAGGTAATATTGAAGAAATATAATTCAAGAAATATTTATTAGGACCTATAATCAAAAATTCAGTAGATTTGATTTTATTTTCCAAAGCATATATTAAATATGCTATTCGGTGTAATGCTACTGATGTTTTTCCAGAACCTGCAACGCCTTGAACTATAATATTATCAGTTATTGGCTTTCTTATTATTTGGTTTTGTTCTTTCTGAATTGATGCTATTATTGTTTTCATTTTATTATCAGCATTTGTTGACAAATATGGTTTAAGCAATTCATCATTTGTAACCAAACTTGTATCTTGAACATCAATTAATTCACTATTTTTTATATTTATTTGTCTCTTTAAATTTAATTTACCTGTAACAACTCCCATTGGGCTATTGTATGCAACATCTCCCAACTCACTATCATAATACAAACTACTTATTGGAGCTCTCCAATCAGTTACTAAACTTTCAGTATCAGAAGAAATCCCCTTTCTTCCAATATAAATTTTTTGACTATTATCTGAATCAGTTAATGAAAAATCAATTCTTCCAAAGTAAGGAGTAGGAATAGATCGTTTTAAAGACTCAATTCTTTCTGTAGCATCAGATGCTTTAGCATTAATATTAAAATGCTCTCCTCGTTTTCTATCCTCAAAAGACAAAGAAATACCAGTTTTATGTAATTCTCGTAATTTTTCTTCTTCCTTTGCTATTTCTATATCAATTTTTTCTAAAACATGATCCAAATATTTCTTTTCTTCTAAATCTATCATTATTAACCTCCTGATATACTTATTTTTTTAAAACAAGTTTTCTTATAATATTTGTAAATTCTCTTGTTGTATTTTCATTTTGTCTACAACTATAACTTGGTATATTAATTGCTTCTTCTAATGTAATGTTTCGATTTATTTCCCTACCTAGTTGTATGTCCCTAAAGAAAATGGTAGTATCGTGAACTAGGCTCATATATTGGTCTAAAATTAAATCACGAACTTGCTCAGGTTTTAATCTTTGAAATACAGGTTGTTCAATAAATGGATCATAAGTAGGAGTTATAATACATGTGATAGGAGCATCAAAAACTTGTTTTACATTATTTAAAGAAGCAAGCTCATTATCATTTAAAACAATATTATTTCCTTCAAGCATATTCTTATTTTTAATGGCTATTCCTCTTTCTAAAGCCAGTTTAACATATTTTTGATTTTCTGGCCGTGCACAAAATTGAGGGCTGAGCCTAATTGATACAGACTGTGCAATACCATATCCCATCATTTGTTGCCCATTGTATTTTAATGCGATTTTATCATTTGTAACGCTATTGAATCCATTATTCATTAAATTTAACATGCAAATTGTTTTGCCACTATTTCTTCCAGCAACAAACAATACTCCATTTCCATTTTGTTCCACACAAGATGAATGTACACCTAGATATCCATCTATTTCCAAAAATCTATTAAATAAATTAGCAACAAAATATTGAATTAAAAAATTTCTATACTCTATTGTGCTAGCCTGAAAATTTGTTGCAAAACACATTTTAGAACTATTATCAATATAACAATCTAAAGTTGCATTATCAAACCATTTATCTACCATCCTATAATATTTTCCATTTGGTTTTGAAATATTTTCGGATATAATCAATGTATAAGTCGGATTACTATTACACTTGGAAAATAACAAATGATTTTTGAAATGTTCTTTAATTAGTTGTTCAATATATTCATCACAAATTATATTTAATACAATATTATTATACACTAAACTAAACTCTTTCATTTTGCCTCTTATATTTTACTTTAAGTTTCTTTTCAACGGACAAAGCGGATCAACATCATCTAAATTTCCTAATTCAAATAACACTCTAGCTCTACAACCCCCACGACAAACTTTATAATTAGAACATTTTTTGCAAATTTCATTTCCTTTAATATTAGATACTTGTAAACTTTTTTTCCAAAGTTCACTATAATCATCATTTTTTATATTTCCAATATTAAAATCACTTCCCCAAAAAATACAAGGAGAATAGTTTCCTATTTCATCTATCCAAACTGCTTCTTTTCCACAGTGACATCCAAAACCATTTGTTCCTATCCAAAATTTATTATTGGGCATATTTGGATAAACAATTTCAATTTTATTAGATTTGATTTTTTTCATATTATCTAGAAATCTAATATACTCATCTTGATTAATTGTTAAATCTTTACCAACAGCTCGTCCAAACGATAATAGAGGTGTATATCTAACTAAATCTATATCATATTTTTCAGCAATTTTCAATAAATCATCTACCTCATCTATATTATATTTATTTATAGACATTCTTAAAGCTGTCCTACCTTTATAATATTTTTTTAACAATTGAAGAGCTGCAATTGTTTTATCAAATGTGCCTTTCCCCCTTAATTTTTCATGATTATCTTTCATTCCTTCAAAACTAACCCATAAATAATCTACATCTAAATTATTTAGTCTTTCAATAATTTCCTTTGTCAACAATAATCCATTTGTAACTATAGAAACGGCCAATTGTTTTTCTTTTCCATATTCCAAAATATCAAACAAATCGGTTCTTGTAAATGGCTCACCTCCGCCTAAGCATATAAAGAATGTTCCATTTTCTACCATAGAATCAAATAAATTATACATATCCTTTGTTGTTAGCTCTTTATCTTTTAAATTTCCAGAATCAGAAAAACATTGTATACATCTTAAATTGCACTTTTTCGTTAAATTCATTGAAATCTTTAAAGGAGCACTAATAGAATTTTCTCTACCATTATTTATTAACTTATACTCACCATCAAGCATTTTTTTTATTTGATTAGCAACATTTTTGTCATAATAAAACTCCTTTTTCATTTTAGAATCATATACTCTAATTCCAAAATATTCTTCTACTATAAAATATCTTTGCATTTTCCCTCCTTATACTTTATTGATGTTGTATGTCCATTTTTATGTGCATCTAAATTTTTTCCACAAGTTCTCGAGCAACATTTTGGTTTGCCGCTTTTTATTGAATTACATTTAAAATTTTTAACTAATTGTTCAAAAAAATAGCCATTAACTATTTTCTCAATAGAATTATCAAATGCTGACAAGTTATCCTTAATATATAAATTATATTCATTCAACTCACTTACATCAGTTACATTATGAACGGTTTTATAACAAACTTGCTGGTATACAGAACAACACGGAAATACTTCTCCCTTTGCACTAATAAAAATGCCTCCAGTTTTTAAAGCTTCACAATCAATTTCATTCATGTCCAAATAATTGTCTATATTGCCATACCGTTTCATAAGCTCAAACATTTTATCTTCAGTACTATTTCGATATAATGGATTTTCTGGTAATTCAATATAATATTTAATATTTCCGTCATTATCATATACAGGATGCTTCCCATAATCAGCAATAGTACTATCTAGGTTACAATCCTTTTCATATAAGTTTTTTAAAAATCTGCTTGTTTTTTTTACTTGAAAACTTTTAAATCCTAATTCTTCACTTATCTTTTTTGCATCTTCAACTTGATTCTCATTATGTTTAAATACGATAAAATCCCATTGAGCTTTACCACCATTATTTATAAATGCACTTGCATTTTTTATTATTCTGTCATATTTCGTATTGCACCTATGAAGTGAATGGATATCTCCAATGCCATCAATACCAAATATTACTGAGCAATTATAATCTTTTACTATTAAAGCTAAATCTTTCCACCAATTTTCATCATATAATCCACCATTAGTATAAATATCTATATCAACATTATTATTACATTCATAAAAATATTTTAAAATTGCTTTTAAATCTTTATTACAAATTGGTTCGCCATATACTCCACATATACTTATTAAATTTAATTTTTTTATAAAACTAGGTTTTAAAATTTTTTTGATATCATTTAAAGTCAATTCTAAAATTGACAAGTCCTTTCTCACCTTGCCTTTAAAATTCCTATTACACATAGGGCACATAGCATTACATTTAGTTGTTAGTTCTAAATGTAATCCACTTATATAATCATAAACAAAACCTTTTCCCATGAGTTTTATTTTACACTATTTATTTTTTTTGTAAAGAGTTAATTTGATATAAAACATTAATTTAATCAAAAAAAATGAATTTTTAGTTATCACAAATCCATTTTTTCCTTAACTGTTTTAAAATATAATCTAAAAGTATCTGGATAAGTAAGATTATTTGGTAAATCATCTGAAAACATAATTTTTGACATCTCATAATCTTCTGGTAACTTTTCCATTTCCAAAATTTCACAAAAACACAATAAAGCAAAAGTGCTAATTTTATATACACTAACTGGAGTTACTTCAATTTTCGTTGCTCCAGTTTCTTCATACATTTCTCTTTTAGCGGCCTCTTGCCAAGTTTCCCCGCTCTCTATATGACCACCAGGAATTTCCCAACCATTTCTTTTTTTATTATAACAAAATACATATTTACCATGGTAACGACATACACAAACTACTCTAGTGTATTCAGATTCATCACAATATCCCAAATCATACAATTTTACTTCTAACATATTATTTACCTCACTATAAACAAGTTTATCATATTTATTAATTATTTTAAACTAGATTTTTTAAATTTTCATAATTTAACTATTATTTATTTTAATATATTTCTTAATTCATCAATAATAATAGTTTTAGTAATATATCCATCAAATCCCGTAAATAAGCATTTGCTTTTGGCATATCCCTAAGGTCACAATTGAAGCACATAAGCCTGTATATTCAGTTTTAAGTGGAATATAGTGTTTAATAACAAGCGTTTTTATACTACAAGCCACATAATTTTCTAAAAAAAATGATGTGATTTTTTCGAAAAACAACGAAAATTTCAAACAAAAAGTAGGTATTCGCGACATTTTTGCGACACTTTTTTTGTCAAAATTGTGTGACACTCTAAAATTGAGTATTTATTAAAAATAAAAAAGCCCGCAAATACGGACAAAAACAAGCATAATAAATGGTGCTGGAAGCCGGGCTTGAACCAGCGACCTATGCGTTACGAGGGCATTGCTCTACCAGCTGAGCTATTCCAGCACAAATTAATTTTAGCAAATAAATAATCAAAATTCAATTACTTATGATAAAATAACCTTAGTTAATAGTAAACAAGAAAACTTAGTAGAATTAAATATTAATCAAAGATAGCAACTATACAAAATTAGGGTATCGATATAATGAAATATACAATGTATTTATTGGTAGAAATAATCCTTAAAAAGTCAAAAATGCACAATGATTGTGCAAAATAGCATAAAAATTAACAAAAACGCACAATTTTTTGAAATTATTGTGCGTTTTTTGCCATCTGAATATAAAATACCATATTTTTGAACATAATAAGCAGCAGAGTAATTACTGCCGATAAATCATTTTCTATTTTAACAGATCAAGACCGAGTAGTAACAACATCAATTACTTATGAAGCTTTTAGCATAAAAAATATAGCTTTGAAAAATTGCCATTTATCATTTTCAGAACTACAAATGCTTTATGAACAACAATTAAGAGAAAGTGAAAGTATAAGTAGATAAAATAAAAACTATCTACTTTTAATTTGTCAATTATTTTTGTATAATGTTCCTGGAGTATACTAATTATGGAAAAAGATTATTATAAAGACTATGATAAACGTGTCTCATGGGACTTAACAAGTATCTTTAAAGATGATGAAGAGTTAAATAAAAAAATAGATGAATTAAATACTAGTATTAATAAAATAACAATTCCTGATTCTTTAGATACTAACAACTTAATATCTTTATTAGATGAATATTCTTTAATTAAAGAATTAAGTACCAAAATATTAATGTACGGTTCATTAAAATATTATCAAAATACCAGTGATGAAAATTTAGCATTAAAAAATAGGGTAGAAAAAATTAATAATGAAGCAACAACTAAATTAAAAATAATTGAAAATTATCTAACTAAATTTTCTTACGATAATTTAATTAAGTTACCAAGTATAAAAAAGTATAAGTTTTATTTAGATAATTTATTTCGTATGCAAGAGTATGTTAAAGACGCAAAGACCAATGAAAAAATAAAAGATAATACTGACTTAATTAATAAATATATTAACAAACAAAACAATTTAATTAACAATATGACCTATCCTGATATTCAAGTTGAGGATAAGACTTATGAAATAACTAACTTTAATATGACCAAATATTTGGCTTCTCAAAATAGGGAATTAAGAAAACTTACTTTTCTAAGCATTAATAATTCTTTTAAAGAAAAAGAAAGTGAATTTTCTTCTATTTTAAATAATATTTTTGCTCTAAGAAATGATAATGCCTTACTTGCAGGTTACCAAAGCGTTTTAAAAAAATCTTTATTTGAAGAAAATTTACCCAATTCTTTAATAGAAACATTAATTACATCAGTTCATAAAAATTTGCCAATAATGCAAAAGTATTTAGAATTAAAAAGCAAGTATTTAGATATTAAAGATCCTCATTTATACGATTTGGGAGTATCTCTAAATAAAGAAGTTAATCAAAAATATAATATTGCTGAGGCAATAAATGTAATAAAAACTGCTTTAAAACCATTAGGAAAGGAATACTTACAAACTGTAGATATTTTGCTTGATGGCCATATCGATGCTACTCCTAATGAATTAAAACATCAATCTATTACTTTTTCTTGGCAAGATTATGCTTTCTTAAATTTTCGCGGAGCATATGGAGATTTAAAAAATTTAGTTCATGAATTTGGACACATTATCAGTTACCATTTAGCTAAAAATAAAGAACCATTTATTTATGCTGATAGCACCATTTTTATCGGAGAAATAGCATCTATTGTTAATGAAATTCTTTTAAATGATTATCTATATAATAATGCTAAAAATAAAGAAGAAAAAATATTTTTCTTAAGTAAAAAAATTGAAAACTATTTTACCTCAGTTTTCAAACAAACATTGTATACCGAATTTGAAAATTATTTATATAGTTTAGATAACATAACTGCTAATATTTTATCAACTAAATACTATGAATTATTAACCAAATATTATGGTAGTAACATTATTGTAGATAGTGAAGCTAAGTTTGAATGGATGCGCTTAGGACACTTATATCGTCATAGTTATTATCCATATAAATATGCAACTGGTCTACTTATGGCAAGTAGTATAGTTGCTGATATCTCTACTAATAATTTATTAATAGAAAAATATATAGAATTTTTAAAAAGTGGTAATAGCAATTATGCTAGCGAGTTATTAAAAATGGTTAATATAGATATAACTAATAGTAAAACATTTGATAATGGCTTTAAATTACTTGAAAATGATATTAAGAAATTAGAAAAAATAATGGAAGGTGAGTGATACAATGGCTTTTAACAAATTAGTTCGTGATAAAATACCAGAAATTATCAAAAATAATAATGAAACTCCAATTACCAGAATTCTTTCCGATGAAGAATATAAAATAGAACTTGAAAAGAAATTGTATGAAGAATACCAAGAAGTATTAGAATCAAGTGGAGAGAATCGCTTAGAAGAACTGGCGGATATGCTTGAAGTAATGATTGCTCTAGCAAATACGCAAAATGCTTCTTTAGAAGATATAATAAAAATTGCTGATAAAAAGCGAACTAAACGCGGGGGATTTCAAGAAAAAATATTCTTAGAAAATGTTAAATAATTGCAAATTTTCTTTTGTGAAAAAATGATTTTATTGTATAATTAACATATGGTGGTACTATGCAAATACTTTTATTAATAATAGGTTTCGTTATAATTATAAAAGCATCAGATTTTTTAGTTGATGCTTCTTCAGCACTTGCATTAAAATTACGAGTTCCTAAAATGCTCATTGCCTTAACTATTGCGGCATTTGGAACCTGTGCTCCAGAGATTGCCATTTCATTTCAAAGTGTCAGTGCTGGAAATGGGGAGATTGCATTTGCTAATGTTGTTGGTAGCTGTGTTGTAAATGTATTTTTAATAATTGGTTTGGCAAGTTTTATTAGACCTATCAAAGTCAAGCATGCTACCATAAAAAAAGAGCTGCCAATTCTTGTAATAATAACATCTGTCTTTGCAGTACTTATGCTCGATAGTATATTTAATCCTTATACCAGTGATGCTTTTTCTAGATCAGATGGTATAATTTTACTTTTACTATTTGGATTATTCGTCATTTATTTAATTCAACTTCTATTTAAAAGAAGTGAATATTCTGAAGAAGAAATTGAAAAAATAAAATATAGTCCAATTGTTGCCATAATAATTATTATAGTTGCCATAATCTTAATAATTTACAGCAGCGATTTAATTGTAGCATCTGCTAAAGAAATTGCTACCCGTCTTCACATCAGCGAAAAACTAATTACAATGTTTGCCATAGTTATTGGAACAAGTCTTCCTGAAATGGTTATGACCGTAACAAGTGCCAAAAAAGGAGAATTTGATATAGCTATTGGTAACATCATAGGAACCAATATATTTAATATTTGTATAGTTTTAGGTTTGCCAGTTATTATTTATGGCGATGTTTTACTAACAGGTTTTGGTATTGTTGATATTATCGCAGTATTTTTGTCTTCTGCTCTTTTATTCTTATTTGCCCGAAGTGAAAAAACAATCGATAAAAAAGAAGCAATAGTTATGCTCGTTATTTTTGCTATTTATTATGTCTTTTTATTAGTTGAAGGCTACTAAATTACAAATAACGACATTTTTTTTAGTTATCATATGGTATAATTAATAAAAAAGCGAGGTATTATTTATATGTTAGCATATGGAGTAAATGTATTAAAAGAATTAGACAGTAAAAAAATTAAGAAAGTTATGACATCTCGAACAGAGATAATTGATTATTGTAAGGAACATAAAATAAAATATGAACGCACAGATAATCATATTTTAAATAAATTAACTAAAGAAAATCATCAAGGAGTAGTAATTGATATTTACGATTATGATTACTACAAATTAGAAGATGTTGATGGCAACTTTGTAGTTATGTTAGATCATTTGGAAGACCCTCACAACTTCGGAGCAATAATTCGAACCTGTGCTGCTGCTGGCGTAACTTCGATTATAATTCCTAAAGATCGCTCTGTTAAAGTAACTGATGTTGTCATGAAAACAAGTGTTGGAACAATTAACTATGTCAAAATAATAATGGTCAGTAATTTAGTAGATGCCATAAAGAAATTAAAAAAGCAAGGCTATTTTATCTATAGTGCTGATATGCATGGCGAAAATTATCGTACACTTGATTACAGCGGCAAAAGAGTATTAGTAATTGGTAATGAAGGTAAAGGTATAAGTAACTTAGTAAAAGATAATAGTGATTTTTTAGTAACTATTCCAATTAACCCTAAAGTAGAAAGTTTAAATGCCTCAGTTGCTGCTGGAATTTTAATTTATCAAATGGAAAATGCTGATGAATGATTATGAATTAGTTTACCTAGCTCAAGAGCAAAACGAGGAGGCTTTAGAATATCTTTACCAAAAATATGATAAATTAATAAAAGGGTTAATTTTTAAAAGATTTTTCAATTTAATTAAATTGGGAATAGATTTAAATGATGTTTACAATTGGTGTTTAAATGCTTTAAATAATGCTATTAAAAGTTATAATGCTGATAATAACGCAATTTTTTCTACTTACGCAACTACGATTGTTGAAAATTCTATCAAAAATTACTTGCGAAATAATTGTAAAACAAATGAAAAACTAAATATAGTAATTGAACCATTTTATGAAAACCAAGCTATTACATATTTAGATTTTACTATCAATTATAACACTGATCCTTATTACACTCTAAGCGATCAAGAACATCTTTCTGAATTATTGATTGCAATAAAAAATGCTTTATCTCCATTTGAATATAAGGTATATGTTTTATTGTTAAATAATTTAAAATATCAAGATATTGCTAAAAAGCTAAATAAAACACCTAAACAAATAGATAATGCTATTCAAAGAATAAAAAATAAATTAAAAATGGTGCTTAAATCTATGAAAATCGCTTGAAATTAATTAGTGTTTATGATATATTACTAATGAACACGAAAGTGTTTTTTTAAATGGAGGTTTTTTAAAAGTGGCAAAAGAAGAAAAGAAAGTGTCCAAAAAAGAATTAAAAGTCAAAAAACAAGATAAGAAAAAGAAAGAAAAAAAAGAGACTAAAAAGCCTAGCGAAGGCTACTTTAAACAAGTTCGTAAGGAAATGAAACTTGTTAAATGGCCAAGTGGCAAGGATGTTTTAAAATATACTATCTCAACAATAATATTTTGTGTATTTTTATGCTTAATATTTATGGGATTAAATTTAATAATGTCATTAATTAGAGGATGGGTTGGATAATGGAAAAACAATGGTACGTAGTAAATACTTATTCTGGTCATGAAAGTAAAGTTAAAGAAAAATTAGAGGCTAGAACTGAATCCATGGGAATGCAAGATTACATTTTCCGTGTTATAATACCCGAAACTACTGAAGTAGAAGTAAAAGATGGTGTTAAAAAGGAAAAAGTAAAGAAAATGTTTCCTGGTTATGTTTTAGTTGAAATGATTATGACTGATGAAGCTTGGTATATCGTTAGAAATACTCCAGGTGTAACAGGATTTATTGGTTCAAGTGGAAAAGGTGCCAAACCAACTCCATTATTACCTCAAGAAATCGATAGAATTCTTGCTAACATGGGCATGAGTAGAGTAAATATTGAAAATGATTTAAATGTTGGTGATACAGTAAATATTATTGATGGACCATTCAATGGTATGAGTGGTAAAGTTGATAACATTGACATTAAAAATAATCGACTTAATATTATTATTGATTTATTTGGTCAAGAAACAAATGTCGATGTTGAATTATATCAAGTAAGTAAAATATAAAACGAATAGCTAGTAACTCTATTCGTTTTTTTCTTTGCCATCAACATCATTTGGTTTAACTATTACCTCAGCAGTAGTGCTAACCATTCGAGTTTTGCTCCATCTTTCATAAAATATTTTCTTGCTTACTGCTAATTTGAAGAAACATATAACATAATAAATGAATATAAATAGTAATACTAATAATACAGAATATACTAGAATAGTATCTTTAAGATAAGAAATAATATTTGAACAAATTATTAATAGTATTATTGGTAAACCTACATACCCTAAATAAAATAAAGCAGTCCTTAAAATCATTTGCAATAATGATAATTTTTCACTTTTAGTAGAAACAATTTTAATTTTTAAAAACTTACATCCCAGTGTTTGTCCTTTAAATAAATATGGAAGCAAAATAAAGTAAGCGACCATAAATACAAAATAATGTGGAAACCTTGAAAAATCAAATATAGAATATAAAATAACGTATATAAATGTTGCAATAAACCAATCTAAACAGTAAGCCAAACTTCTTCTAATGATTGAAACCTTTCTTCCTAGAGCCTTGGCTGTATCATCGATTTCCTCTCTATCTGGTAAAAATTTAAGTAACAAACTACCAACAAAGTATCCAATTAATCCCCCGAAAGTATTTAATATTAAATCATCAACATCAAATAATCTATAACCGCGAGGATAAATAAAATATAATCCTGTAACTTGTGTAAGTTCAAAAAACAAACTTAATAAAAATGACCATAAAACAGTCTTTTTAAAACTAAATTTAAAATAATAATGCAAATATGCTCCGAAAGGAATTGTTAAAATAATATTAAATACTGGAACAATAAATTGACTACTTTTTAAAGCGGTAATATATGTAGAAAAATCATTTAAAACAAATCCGCTATTATTTATAAAATCAGTTATAAAATTAAATGGTATAAGTTGTGTTGTTGGAGTAGTTAAAGCCATAACTTCTTCTCGTGATGGCAGTGGTAAAATTACTAAAAAATAAGCAGTTAGTAAATAAAGAATAAAAGAATAGATAATCAAAGCTCTATACCAATATACAGAACCATATTTATGATATTCTTTTAAAACATAAGGTAAAGTTATCAAAAACGCAATAAATGGAAATGTAATAAGTGCAATTTTTATTATAGATAAATAGTTCATACTTCTAGTCCTTCTCTCTTAACTTTTTATTCTTTCCTGTAACTAATGCTAGATATCCTTCCAAACTGTGAAGATCTTTTCTCATGGCAACGATTTTATCAGCCTTTGACATTAATCTGCCTTCAATATAAAATGATTTCCTAAGGGAAAACGAACCAACTTTTCCAATTAATGTAGAAGCAGTCATTATTTTCTTGAAATTTTCTGGCAAAGCATCATATTTTTCTTGGTTGTTTAACTCTAATGGTGTTCCGTCAATTGCTCTAACAGGTAAAGGAAACATATGATGAATTATGCCATCGATAATCATTAATGTATCATGTTCATTTGTAAATATTTGAGGAAACCATGTTATTGCATTGACACATGCTTCCAAAGGATGAGCAAAGCCATGTAAATTTTTAAATTTTTTTTCTTTCGACTTTAAATTATTTTGCCAAGGTTCTTCATATAAATCATGAAACATAGCAATATATATAGCAACATTTAAATTTATAAAGTTAAATTTACTTCCTTTTTTCTTTAATCTAGTTATAAGTTTATAAGTAACAATAGCATCACAGATAATATGTTCTCCGATTGTTTTACAATCGTGATGCCAAAATGGATCTTTCATTCTTTTAATAAATTCTTTGTGATAACAAATTGGTCTTATGATAGACCAAAGTTTTTTTATATTATAACCAGTTAATTTATATTGTGCACAAAAAAATTTGTATTTTTCGTAAATTTCTTTTTTCATGATTGTCCTCTTTAAAATTTATATTCTATTTAGTTGCTTGTACTTCTATTATAAACTATTAAATATTTTTTTGAAACCTTTTTGTATTACAATTTAGTCACATTAGTAAATAGATAATTATCATTTCTAATAATAAATATGTTGCATATCTTATATAGAAAGGAGGTTTTTAAATTGAACAATTATGAAAGAGCCGTCAAAAAAGTTCAATGTTCTGGTTTAGATCAACAATGTTGTTGTTGCTTTGGCCCAACCGGCCCAACCGGTCCAGCAGGTCCAGCAACTATAACTGCTGGTGTAACTGTAACAACCGCTCCGGGAACTCAAGCTGAAGTTACCAATGTAGGAACAAATGAAAATGCTGTTTTAAGATTTGCAATTCCCGCCGGTGCGACAGGAGCGACGGGACCTACCGGTCCAACTGGCCCAACCGGACCTCAAGGATTAACAGGAACGACTGGTGCCACTGGTCCAACTGGAGCAACCGGAGCAACAGGCCCGACCGGCCCTGCCGGTACTGGATCAGCTGGAGCCACTGGTCCAACGGGACCTGCGGGAGCTACAGGCCCAACCGGAGCTACGGGACCAACAGGTGCAAGCGGAGCGACAGGTCCAACAGGCCCAACCGGACCGAGCATTAACTTAACCATAGGTACTGTTTCATCAGGAGCAACTGCATCTGCTACAATAACGGGAGTAACACCAAATTTAGTTTTAAATTTAGTATTACCAATAGGTGCAACTGGAGCAACTGGTATTACAGGCCCAACCGGTCCAACAGGATCAACAGGACCTACTGGCCCAGCAGGAACAACAGGAGCCACTGGACCAACAGGTGCAAGTGGAGCAACCGGTGCAAGCGGGGCAACAGGCCCAACAGGCCCAGCAGGAGCAACTGGAGCGACAGGTCCAACAGGTGCAAGTGGAGCAACTGGACCTACGGGACCAACAGGCCCAGCAGGAGCAACCGGAGCCACTGGACCAACAGGTGCAAGTGGAGCAACCGGTGCAAGCGGGGCAACAGGCCCAACAGGCCCAGCAGGAGCAACTGGAGCGACAGGTCCAACAGGTGCAAGTGGAGCAACTGGACCTACGGGACCAACAGGCCCAGCAGGAGCAACCGGAGCCACTGGACCAACAGGTGCAAGTGGAGCAACAGGACCAACAGGACCAACTGGACCAACAGGACCGACGGGACCTACAGGACCTTAACAGGAGAATATGAAAAATTTAAAAATTTGTGTTTATGCTATATGTAAAAATGAAAGTAAGTTTATAAAACGATGGTTAGAATCAATCAAGGATGCAGATTATATTTGCGTCCTTGACACTGGTTCTACTGACAATAGTATTGAATTATTAAAAGATGCCAACGTCATACTTGGTGAAAAAACTTTTGAAAAGTTTAGATTTGATGAAGCACGTAATGAATCTTTAAAATTAGTTCCAAAAGATACTGATGTTTATATCTGTTTAGATATTGATGAAGTTATGTTGCCGGGATGGCGAGAAGCAATCGAAAAAGTTTGGCAAGACGATACAACTAGACTTCGTTATATCTATAATTGGAGTTTAGATGAACATAATACTCCTAAAGTAAGTTTCTATCAAGATAAAATCCATGGGAAAGATTACATTTGGGTAAACCCAGTCCATGAAATTCTAAAATATCTTGGTGATAATGAAAATTATGTTCAAAGTGATGAGCTAATAATTAATCACTATCCAGACCAAAATAAATCTCGTGGTTCATATTTACCTTTATTAGAATTAGCAGTAAGTGAAGAACCTGAAAATGACCGTAATATGCATTACTTAGGAAGAGAATATATGTATTATGGTAAATGGGAAGAATCTATTGCTACTCTAAAAAGACATCTAAATATGAAAAATGCTACATGGAACGATGAAAGATGTGCATCGATGCGCTTTATTGCTAGAGATTATAAAAACTTAGGAGATATTATTTCTGCTAGAGTTTGGCTAGAAGCAGCAATAAAAGAAGCACCACATTTGCGTGATCCACTCGTGGAACTAGCATTGCTATATTATGATCAAGGAGATTGGCAAAATGTCATTCATTATTGTGAAACGGCTCAAAAGATACCTATAAATTATAAAACATACATTAATGAAGTATTTAGTTTTGATGAAACTATCGATGACATTTTATCACTCGCTTATTACAATATAGGAAATATTCCTAAAGCAATCGAACACGCAAATAATGCATTAGCAATTAATCCCGATAATGAACGTATTCAAAATAATTTAAGAATTATGCAAGAAAGATCTCAATAACGAGACCTTTCTATTTTTTTGGAAAAAATAAGTTATAAAAAAAAGGAAATAAAGATATTTTGGGGTATATAAATATGAAAGGAGGTATTTGTAAATGAAATTTACTGAAAAAGAATTTAAAGATTCTATCACTGATCCTGAAAAACGCTTATATGTTGAACTGGCTATTAGTGATATTTTAGGAATAGATTTTGATTTAATCCACAATCAAATGGTTATCGATGATCCTAAGATTATAGATGATGAAGATATTCCTATTAAAGAAAGACCATATGCTACAGTAATTACCTTTAGTGATTACATTATAGTTCTTTTTAAAAATAATTCTTATGAAGAAAAAAGTTCCCGAGTAGTAGATGATATCATGCATAAAATCTCTAGTAAATATCCTGAGAAAAAACTTGCTGGTATCAATTTCAATGATTTTGAAGATAACTAACATAATTGTAATATTAAAGTATCATGCTTCATGGTATAATAATTACGTGATTGTTATGAAGAAAATTCTTATAGTTGAAGACGATTTTACTATTCAAAGAGAACTATTATCTTTACTAAAAAACGCCGGATATAATCCGGTGGTTTTAGAAAGTTATGAACATGCCTTAGAAGAAATTGCAGAAGTAAATCCCGATTTAATATTATTAGATATTTGTATTCCCCATTTAAATGGCCAAATTTTATTGAGTGAAATTAGAAAATCATCAAATGTTCCCATAATAATGGTAACTAGTAAAGATAATGAAGTTGATGAGGTTCTAGCCATGAGTTATGGTGCTGATGATTATATAACTAAACCTTATAATCCCACTCTTTTACTTCTGCATATCGGGGCAGTTTTTAAAAGACTAGAAACCTCTTATAATGTAGCCCAATATGCTGGTCTTACAATCAATTTTTCTAAAGGCATTATTACTAAAGATGATAAGGAGGTATATTTAACTAAAAATGAAATGATAATTTTTTCTTATCTTTTTAGTAATAAAAATAAATTAATAAGTAGAGATGAACTTATGACTGAACTTTGGAATAATGATGAATACATTAATGATAATGCTCTTACAGTCAATATCAGCAGGCTACGTAGCAAATTAAAAGAATTAGGGGCTGATAATTTAATAACTACTAGAAAAGGGCAAGGGTACATATTATCATGAAATTAAGTAGATATTTAAAAGATAAACTATATTTTATAATCCTTTTTATTACATTTTTAAGTTTAATCATTCTACTCTTAGTAGGATTTAAAGTTTCTTTAGAACTAATTATAGTTATAATTTCTTTACTTGTTATATTTGCCATATTAGTGTTAATAATAGAATATTTAAAGAAAAGAAGTTTTTATAATGAGTTTATAAATATTGTTGATAAATTAGATAAAAAATATTTAGTAATTGAAATGCTTAACTCTCCAAATTTTCAAGAAGGGGAAATTTTATATAATGAATTATTTGAAATAAATAAATCGATGCTTGAAAATATTAAAAACTATGAGATTAGCATGAACGATTTTAAAGATTATATTGAAATGTGGATACATGAAGTAAAAATCCCTTTATCAAGTCTAATTTTAATGATTCATAATAATAAAAATAATATATCTAGTAAAATGGTTGACCAAGTTAATAGGTTAGATAATTATGTTGACCAAGTTCTTTTTTATGTAAGGGCTGAAAATGCCGAAAAAGATTATTTGATTAAAAAAACAGAGTTAAATAAAGTTATTAATAAAATTGCTCTAAAAAATAAAGACTATATTTTAGAAAACAATATTTGTTTTAGTGTTTTAAATTGTGAAAAAAAGGTTTTAACAGATTCTAAATGGTTAGAATTTATAATTGATCAGATAATTAACAACAGCATAAAGTATAAAAGAGATATTGCCTCTTCTTTTATTAAAATATATACTGAAGAAAATAACGAAGAAATAAGGCTAATAATATATGATAATGGCATCGGAATAGATGCTAAAGATTTACCAAGAGTTTTTGATAAAACCTATACTGGCACAAATGGGCGACTTAAATCTAAATCGACGGGAATGGGATTATATATTGCCAAAAACTTATGTGAAAAATTAGGCCATAAAATTGCCATTGAATCGAAAGTTAATGAATATACAAAAGTAATAATTACTTTTAATAAAGAAAGTATCTATGATGTTTTAGATTAATATTACAAAAAAGTAATAACCTGTAATATTAAACGAACGACAAATGCTCCACAGTATCATAAAATTAAGTCAAGAAAGGAAAATGTATATGAATATTTTAAAAATTGACAAGATTGAAAAATATTATGGCAACAAATCTAGCCTTACTAAAGCAATAGATAATATCTCATTTAGTGTTGATAAAGGTGAATTTGTTGCTATCATGGGAGCAAGTGGTTCTGGTAAAACAACTTTATTAAATTCGATTTCGACAATCGATAAAGTTACTTCTGGTCACATTTATGTTGAAGGTGAAGACATTACTAAATTAAAAGGAAATGAATTAAATGCCTTTCGGCGTGATAAGTTAGGTTTTATATTTCAAGATTTTAATTTGTTAGATACCCTTACTGCTTATGAAAATATTGCACTTTCTTTATCGATTAAAAATGTTAATTATAAAGAAATAGATGAAAGAATAAAGAAAGTAGCAGAAGAACTTAGCATTAAACATGTTTTAAAAAAGTATCCATATCAAATGAGTGGGGGAGAAAGACAAAGAGTTGCTGCTGCTAGAGCCATTATAACTAATCCAAGTATCATTTTAGCAGATGAACCAACTGGTGCTCTTGATTCTAAATCATCTAAAATGCTTTTAGAAAAATTTAATTATTTGAATCAAGAACTAGATGCTACTATTCTTATGGTAACACACGATGCCTTCACTGCCAGTTATGCATCTCGAGTTATATTTATTAAAGATGGTAAAATATTTAATGAAATAATCCGAGGCAATGATACTCGTAAAGCCTTTTTTGATAAAATCATTGATGTCGTAACTCTTCTTGGAGGAGATTTAAATGATGCTCTTTAAACTATCATTAAAAAATATTCGTAAAAGTTTTAAAGATTATGCTATTTATTTTTTCACTCTAATTTTAGGAGTTGCAATATTTTATGTTTTTAATGCTATTGAAAGTCAAACAGTTTTATTAAATGTTACTGCCACGACTAGAGATATAATAACGCTCATGACTAATATGCTTTCAGGTGTAAGTGTATTTGTATCATTAATCTTGGGCTTTTTGATAATTTATGCTAGTAGATTTTTAATTAAACGAAGAAATAAAGAATTTGGTATTTACCTAACATTAGGAATGAGTAAAAGAAAAATATCGACTATTTTATTTATTGAAACTTTGTTTATTGGTATTATTTCTTTATTTGTTGGTCTTTTTATCGGAGCCATCTTATCCCAAGTTATGAGTTTACTAGTTGCTAATATGTTTGAAGCAGACATGACTAAATTTACTTTTATCTTCTCTAAAAGTGCTTGTATTAAAACGTTATTATATTTTAGTATCATGTATTTAATTGTCATGATCTTTAATGTCATAAATATTAGTAGATGTAAACTAATTGATTTAATCAATCATAGTAAGAAAACTGAAAAAGTTAAATTAAAGAATCCTATTCTTTGTATAATGATATTTATTATTGCTATAATTATGCTTGTATATGCTTACTATAAGGTAACGATTGATGTTGAATCACTGAGTACTCCAGATAAAATATTTATTCCTATAATTTTAGGATGCATTTCGACATTATTGATATTCTGGTCTCTATCCGGACTAATATTAAAAATAGTTAAATCTATTAAAGGCCTTTATTATCGAGGATTAAATAGTTTTATCTTAAAACAAATAAGTAGCAAGATAAATACGACAGTTGTCTCGATGACTATCATTTGCTTGATGTTATTTGTTACAATTTGTGTTCTATCAAGTTCTTTATCAATTAAAAATTCTATGTCCGCCAACTTAGAAGAACTAGCTCCAGTGGATATTGCCTTAACAAAAACCCGAAATATAACTGCAGAAAAAGCCCAAGAATATGGTTATAATACAGCTTATATAGAAGACTCGTTCTTGCCAATTGCTGATTCTCTATCTAAATTAGATTTTGATGTTTCCAAGTATTTAAAAGATATGGTAACAGTTCATTATTATGTTGATGAAGCCCTAACAGTTGAAAAAACGCTAGGAAGTTACTATGAAGAAACCAAAAAAACATTGCCTTTCTTAACATATAATATGCCTGAAGAAATCGTAACTGTTAGTGAATACAATGAAGTTGCCAAACTTTATGGTAATGAAACTTTTACTTTGGATGAGGATGAATATATAATAATTGCTGATTATGATAGTATGATTGAAGTCAGAAACGAGGCCCTAAAAAGAAATACTCCAATTACTTTATTAGGTAAAACATATTATCCGAAGTATTCAGAATGTCAAAACGGTTTAATTGCTATTTCTAGTAATCATATAAATGCTGGTATTATCATTGTTCCAGATAGTGCAGTAGATGATTCATTATTGGAAAGAGAATCCTTAATTGCTAATTATAAAGCAAGTGATGATACCGGTAGAAAAAATATTGAAGAAGTAGTCATTAACTTAGCAAATCATCCTTATATATCTAGTACTAATCTAGAAGCCTCAACTAAATTGAGCATTTATGAATCCAGTGTTGGTCTTGGGGCAATGGTTACATTTATTGGCTTATATTTAGGAATAATCTTCTTAATATCAAGCGCAGCAATATTAGCCTTAAAAGAATTATCTGAAAGTACTGATAATATCGATCGCTACAAAATGCTTCGTAAACTAGGAGTAGAAGAACGTATGCTTAACAAAGCCTTATTTATGCAGATATTTATTTTCTTTATCTTTCCTCTTATCCTAGCAATAATTCATTCCATTTTTGGTATCGAATTTTGTAAATTTATTCTTGAAACATTTGGAGATGAAGAAATGACTAAATCGATTACAATGACAGCCATATTCCTAGTTGTTATTTATGGTGGTTATTTCCTAATCACTTATTATTCAAGTAAGAATATAATAAGGAATAGATAATGTTTGAAAAATTTGTTGATTGGTTTTGGGTATTTATTCCTTTCTTAATACTGTTCCTATTCTTTATTATTCTGGCTATTATAAAGAGGAATAAAAAGTAAAGAAAAACTACTAGAGGAAATGAAAACTAGTAGTTTTTTGTTTTACTATAATAATCTACTTATAGATACACAAGCAGAATAATTATCATTTGGAACTAGTTCAAAATCAATTTCCGAAGTATTAATTAATCTGAAACTTGTTCCACCCTTTGCTTCAAATATTGCATTACCACTAAGAGTTCCTGTATCACAGCAAGTTAGTTTGTTGTGAGTAGAAGAGTGAGCAATCAAAATGTCTTCTGGCCAAAATTGATGGAATTCAACACCTAAAGTTTTAGGTTCGCAATCATGCTCATTTTTATTCCTGTTTCTTGCGTTTATCCACCAGTGTATTGTATAAATACCATCTTCTGGAATATAGAAATCACCAGTAGCAGAATTATAAGTAATCTTATTTGATAAATTAGTAGTTTGAAATAGTAATGGATTAGCAGCCGGAACCACAGAATTGGTTTCATCGTGCACCATTGCATAACTATCTAAAGCTGTTCCAGGTCCTGCTGGTCCAGTAGCACCTGTAGCCCCAGTAGCACCAGTAGGTCCTTGAGGTCCAGTAGGTCCGGTTACACCTGTAGCACCCGTTGCCCCAGTAGCACCTGTAGCACCAGTAGGTCCTTGAGGTCCAGTAGGTCCGGTTACACCTGTAGCACCCGTTGCCCCAGTAGCACCTGTAGCACCAGTAGGTCCAGTTACACCAGTAGCGCCAGTAGGTCCCGTTGCACCCCTAGGTCCGGTAGCACCTGTAGCACCAGTAGCACCTGTAGGTCCCGTTGCACCTCTAGGTCCGGTTGGTCCTGTTGGTCCGGTAGGGCATTTGCAATTTTTTGTTAAGCATTTTATTACTTCGCATAAACAATTGTCACTAGGTCTTTCAGAGGTATCAGTGTTTATGTTAACATTTTCTAAACAATTATCTTTTATTGTTCTCACCTCCTTTCACTAATAGAATATGAGGGATTAAATAAAACGCATGTGCAAATATACTAAATTAATAAAAAAATTCAAAAAAATATTGCTAGTTTTCTTAAAATGGGGTATATTTAAAATAGGTGAGCAGTATATGAGGAAACGTAAATTGTTATATTTTTTTATCCCGTTAGTAATTGTATTTATAATTGGATTAGCTTTTTATTTTAAAACAGATAACGCCCAAGCAGCATATTCTCATAACTTTGAAAGAGTTGAAACATATGAGGATACTGATGGTAAAACTGTATATGTTTATGACTTTTATGTCGAACTTACACAAAATAGCACATTTAATCATGTAGAGGCTAGTTTTGAAACTGTAGGTCTAGAAATATTAGATTTTGAAATAAAAGAAGACTTTGTAACTGAATCTTTAGATTTGGGATCAGGTGATGGAGGAAGCTTTAGTTTAACTTCTAATACAATATATACCTCTGATACCGGCAAAGTTGTTTATGCAACAATTACTGTTAAAGCAACAGGAACAGAAGATTGTTTTTTAAGATTTATTCCATCTCCGCCTCAAACTGTAAACACTAATGATGTCGATATAACAAAAACTGCCTTAGCTACTCAAGAATCGAGTACGCCAATACGTGAAGTAGAAGATAATGAAACTTTTTATTATAAAATATTATTAGAAAATAACAGCCCGATTCCTACAGATAATTTGGTTGTAACAGATAGAATACCTGATGAATTTGAAATATTGAATGCTTATACTGGTAATGTATCCGGTCAAAATATTACTTGGAATATAGATTCAATGGATGTCGGAGAAACTATCGAATTATTTGTTCAAGTTAGAGTTAAAGAAGACTTTGATAGAACTGATTTCACTATAACTAATACAGCAACCGTAACAATTAATGGTGAAGAAAAAAGTGACGATGCAACAGTAGAAATACTACAACCTGACTTAACTATTACTAAGGAAGCAAGTGTAAATGTCATTAAACCAGGAGAAGAATTTAGTTATACTATTACAGTTACTAATAGAGGTGAAGGAACTGCTAAAAATGTAGTAGTTTTTGATGACATATCTAGATACTTTACTATTGTTAATTCGAGTATTTTCAATAGCGGAAGTGGTAATAGTACTAGATTTGTTATTGGAGATCTTGCTTATAATGAATCAGCTTCTATAACAATAATTGTTCGTGTAAATTATAATGCACCATTTGATACAATCGATAATATTGCTATTGCTAGGGCTGATAATAATGATCGAGTTGATGATAATGATACAGTCGTTATTAGTGATTCAAATTTAACAATTACTAAAACTGCTACTAAAAATGAACTTCGTCCTGGAGAAGAATTTACTTATAATATAGTTATTACTAATGAAGGAGACACTAGTAGTAATCCTTTAACTGTAACTGATATTATTGATTCGAGATTAGAAATAGTTTCAGCTCCCGAAGCAAATATTAATGGTCAACAAGTAAGTTGGAGTTTATCTAGCCTTGCATCATCAAGAAGTCAGACATACACTATAACTGTTCGCGTTAGAGATAATGTTGCTACTGGTTCAAATATTCCAAACGTAGCAATATTAGAAGAAAAAGGCAAAGCTGATAAACAAGACGATGAAGATATTACAGTAGTTGATTCAAATGTTACTATAAGTAAGACAGCAAGTAAAAATGAAGTAAAACCTGGCGAAGAATTTGAATATTATATTGATGTAGTCAATAATGGTGATGTACCAAGCCGTGATTTGACTATTACAGATGTAATTGATTCACGTTTAGAAATAGTAAGAGCATCTGGAGCAAGCATCAATGGTCAAACAATTACATGGCATATATCTAGTCTTGATCCAAGCGAAAGCGAAAGATTTACAGTAGTTGTTCGTGTTAAAAGTGATGTTGCTAATAATACAGTTATTAACAATGTTGTAACACTAAGAGAACCTGGTAAACCAGATCAAACAGATGATGAAGATGTTACTGTGAAAAAGCCAATTTTAAATATAACCAAAGTAGCATATAATGATGAAGGAGAAAAAACTATTGCTCCTGGTGAAGAATATTATTATCAAATAACTGTTACCAATACTGGCTCAATAGCAAGTGGCTTAATAACTATTACGGATAATATAAACTCCTTACTTACAATAGTTGATAGTGATGGAGGAACTGTAAATGGCAATCGTATAACTTGGACTATCGATTCATTACCAACCAGTGGCAATATTACCTATACTGTTAAAGTACGACTTTCTACCTCAGCAACAAGTGGTACAAGTATTCCAAATACAGCAGTACTAACTCATGAAGACGAAACTCTTGAAGATGATGATACAGTTGAAGTTGTTGATTCTGATGTTTATCTACTTAAAAGAGCCAGTCAAGAAGTTGTCCACACCGGTGAAGAATTTTATTATACGATAACCATTGGTAATAATGGAACAAATGCTGCAGAGAATTTAGTTTTAACAGATTCTATTCCCGAAAAATTAGAATTGCTCGGAGTAGAATATACCAATGGTAATACCAGTCATAATATTTCTGGAAATAATCTTACTGTCAACATTTCTGAACTGGCTGTAAATGAAACTATCAATTTGACTGTTCGTGTTAAAGTAAGAGATAATGTAGTAATGGATGAAGTTATTCTTAACAAAGCTATATTAACATATGATGATAAGACTAAAACAAGTGAAGATGATGTTATAGTGGTTGATTCAAATTTGACGGTTGATAAAGTTAGTAGCAAAGATAAAGTGTTAAATACTGAACATTTCTTTTACACTATAACTGTAAGTAATACCGGAACTTATCAAGCAGAAAATGTCCAAGTAGTTGACACTTATGATGAAAATCTAACAATTGTAAGCTGCGATAATTGCGTTGCTAGCAATAACACTTTAACTTGGGATGTAGGAACAATTGCAGTTGGTGAGTCTGTTACGTTTACAGTTGAAGCCTATATTGAAAACCAAGATTCTGGATACATAATTAATAATGAAGTAGTTGTTAAAGAACCTGGCAAGCCAGACATTACTGATGAAGTAGATGTTGAAGTTGTCGATTATATTGTTACGATATCTAAAGAAGTAAGTGCCAGTGAAGTACTTGTAGGTCAAGAATTTAAATATTATATTCATATTAAAAATGAAAGTGCAATAGCCATTCAAAATATTAAAGTTAGTGATGTTATCGATGAAAGGCTTATTATTATTGATAGCGGCAATGCACTAATGAATGGAAACACTATTGAGTGGGAATTTTCTCTTTTAGCTAATGAAGAAAAAGTAATAGAAATAACGGTGATGGCTAAAGAAGGAACACAGCCCGGAGAAGAAATACCTAATACTGCAATTTTAACAGTAGATGATGAAGATACACCAAGTAATGAAGTAATTGTTAAAATAGTTGAAGAAGTTATCGAAAATCCTAAAACTGGTAGTAAATTAAATTATTTTCTACTTACTATCGGTTTAGTTAGTGTTGTAGGTATAGCAATTTATACTAAAAAACATAAAACAATCTATAAACTTTAAAATTCTAGTCAGTCTAGAATTTTTTTTCTATTACAAGCAAAATTTAAAATTCCTCATATATTATTCTAGAAGGAGGAATATTTTTGAAAAGGAAAATTATTATAATTTTAATTGCTTTAATAGTTTTAGTTGGTGTATCTTTAATATTAATAAAAGTTTTTGATAAAAAAGAGGATTCATCTCTTACGAAAGTTCGTCTTGCCGAAGTTACTCACAGTTCATTTTATGCTCCTTTATATGTAGCAATTGAAAATGGTTACTTTGAGGAAGAAGGAATAGATTTAGAACTTATTTTAACTCCAGGTGCTGACAAAGTAAGTGCCGCTGTCTTATCCAATGATGTTGAAATTGGCTTTGCTGGTGCTGAATCTGCAATATATGTATATGATCAAGAAGAAAGTGATTATCTGCGCATATTTTCAGGACTAACCAAAAGAGATGGTCAATTTATTGTAGCCAGAGATAATTATGAAGACTTCTCTTTGGAAGATTTATATGGTAAAGAAATTTTAGTAGGTAGATCCACCGGAATGCCAGCCTTAAATTTCTTAAATGGACTTAAAAATATGGGGATAGATATTGATAAAATAAATATCAATTACTCAGTAGAATTTGCAGCATTGTCCGGATCATTCATCGGAGGAACTGGAGATTTTGTCAATTTATTTGAACCAAATGCAACCTCACTTGAAGAAAATGGCTATGGTCATGTTGTTGCTAGTGTTGGAGTAATGAGTGGCGAAGTTCCTTATACAGCATTCTATGCTCGTAAAAGTTATATCGAAGAGAATCCAGAAATAATTGAAGGTTTTACTAAAGCAATAGCTAAAGCCATAACTTACACATTAGAAAACGATGCTACTAAAGTTGCTGAAGATATCATTGATCAATTTCCAGATACTGATGTAAGTGAACTTGCTTTAATGATTGATCGTTATAAAGAATATGATTGCTGGTTAGAAAACCCATTTGTTAGTGAAGAATTATTTACTAATTTAGAAGACTTTTTAATAGACTTTGATCTTTTGAGTGATTATGTACCTTACGAAGATCTAGTAAATAATTTCTATGAAGAATAAATTATTAGAAGTAAAAAAATTAAGTAAAAATTATCATACTAAGATGGGTGAAGTAAAAGCCATCGACAATATATCATTTGATGTTTATGAAGGAGAGTTTTTATGCATTATTGGGCCTTCTGGTTGTGGTAAATCTACCGTTTTAAATATACTAGCAAATCTAGATGATAAAAGTTCTGGAGACATAATCCAAAACAAGAAATTAAAAGTAGGGTATATGTTACAAGAAGATGCTTTATTTCCTTGGTTAAATATATTAGATAATGCTCTTTTAGGATTAAATATAAGACATGAACTTACTCCTGATAATATTGCTTATACCAAGTATTTATTAGAAAAGTATGGACTTAAGGATTTTTTAGAAAAATATCCGCATCAACTATCTGGAGGAATGCGTCAGCGAGTAGTATGAATACAGTATAGACACAGGTAATAATTATGTAAAGTTGCTTATAACCCTTATAAATAAAGGAAAAGAGGTAAATTATGTTGTTAGATAATAATACAAAAAAGGTAATAAATTTAATAAATAATTTTGATACTTTAAACAATATTGACAAATTAAGATTAAGTATTTGTATATTAGAAAACAAGAATTTTAATATTAATTTTAATACTAGAGATATAATCATTCTTTTAAAAGAAGTTTTATCTAAACTAGATTCTAATTATGGTAAAATCATTGTCAATTTTAGTAGATATAAACATTTATTATTTTTTTCAGCCAAATATTTAGAATTAAATGATTTAGAAAAGAAAAAGTTTACTGTGGAAATGTTATTTAATATTTATGAAACTGATTTTAATGATGAAATAATTAATAATGAGATAAATAAATTATTACCAATTTATGATTATTCATATTGCATATTAAACAGTTAAAAAATACCTAGTGGGAATAATCCTGCTAGGTATTTTTTTTATTGATTGTTATTAGATTTTTCTTTAATAGTTTCTAGAAAATCTTGTAAATTTTGTGGATGTTCATGAATATAATTTAATATATCCTGTACATCATTACCATTTTCAGAATTATCGTTTGATGATTCCAATTTGATTTCCTCTAACTTTTCGTCAATTTTTTTGATTAATTCGTTAATATTTGTTGTGCCATTTTCATGATTCATAATTTATACCTCCTATACTATTTTATCATATAAATCATTTTTTATAATTAAAACCTTGCTTTTAAATATTTTTATAAATATATTATTTATCTATGTATTCCTTTGTTTTCTTCTCCAAATCCATCTAAAATATATGGTTGATAATTTGTCTTAGATTTTTCTTTCTCATTGATATGATTTTTAACAATTGTATTAATCTCCAATGCTAATATTTGCGATATATTGCTATTTATATTATACCGTGATTCTAAATCATCTGGAGTAATTGGTACAAAAGGAAAACCATTATTATATTTTTCATACATATCAAAAATTATATTCCATTTCACTTCATCAGCAACCATCATACTTAAATCATCATTTACCTCTCCCTCGATAGATGAATTATTAGTTTGACTAATTTGAGTTGGTTTGGTGTTTGATATAGAATCAACATTTTGCAATGAACCAGTAGTTTCTACTTCTTCTGCTTTTTGTGTCATAGTTCCTAATCTATTTAATTGATCTTCTTTTATCAACATATTAACAATTTTAAAAAGTTTTTTATTAATTTGCTCAATAATCATATCCCATTCTTCATCCGATATAGGATATCTTGGTATATGATAAATCGATTTAAAATGCTCTTTATATGAAGAAACGTCAGCATCTTTTAATGAATATGGGTAAGTCCTGTATATTTTATTAGCAAAATCCATTACAGTTGAATTAATAAAATTATCCATTATTTGTTGTTTTCTTTTTAAGTATTCTTCATCTTCTTTTGATTGTTCCACTTTAGTTTCTTGTTTTACAGATACTCCATTTAATTGTTGACTATTATTAGAACTTAATATTTTATTCATAGAACTTTCAAGTTTTTTTATTTCTTCAAGTGCAGGGATCTTATGAGAAATAAAACTTTCTATGGCTATATCTGAAATATCACTTAATTGTTCGTTATATGTTCCTTTTGATAATTCTTCAATCAAATTTGCTAATTGTCTTGAAGTTTTTGCAATAACAGATTTATCAGAACTATAGTTTGGATTTCTAAACATATCATCTAATTCTTTTTTTCTTCTTTGACATATATCTATTGTTTTTTCTAACAATGCTTGTTCAGTAGTCTTTTTCAAGTCTGATGAAACAGCAAGTGCTTCATCACTCTTTCTGGCATACTCAGGTGCAGTGTATATTGTTCTTTTTTCATTTTCAAATTTTAACTCTTCAATTAATCTTGGTGTTAAATTCACTAATGCACTTACAACACTTTTATTGTACGACTTTAGCATATTAACAATATTTTCTTGTCTAGCAATAAAGTAATTATAATATTCTTCTTGTGTATGAAATTCACTTGCAATCCTACTAGATAAGTCTTTAAAATCATTTTCCAAAGATATATCAAATTCACGTAAACTTTCTAGTCTTTCGATTAAATTATTACCAAATAACTCATAATTTCTACTTGTTGTAATTTTTTCTAATTCTTCTTTTATAATTCTTTGAATTAAACTTAAAAATTGTTCTTCTTGCAAATTAAAATTAAAAGTTTCAATGCTTGTCTTAATTTGTTCTAATAATCTTTCATTATCAATTTTATTAGGCAATATTATTTTTCCATCTAAATCAAGTAATTTATAAACTTGCATTTTTAATTCTCTTAATATATCTGCAGAATTATTTAAAAGCATTTCAAAAAATTTAGTTGCTTCTTTTTCCATTTTTACCTCCTTTATTATTGAACATATTCGTATATTATTCTATTAAAGTTCTTCTTTATTAAATCTTCTTTTTGCCTAATCATAATCAATAAAAGGATTTTTTTCTGATGGTGTCTGCCAATCTAAATTATATCTTTCTTTTAGTATCTTTTTTTCAATAGACCATCTTCTTTGACAACTACCAAATGAGGGGATTATATTTCCGTTTTCATCCTTATGATAAAGTCCTTCTTTTATCATTAATTCATCAACTTCATCACTTATTTCATTTAAATATTTTTTTTCTAATTCTAATTTTCCTATATTTTCTTTAGAAGATATATTTAATTTAATTGGCTCTATCTTTGAAAAACCAAAATTTAATGCCATTTTAGTCTCTTCAGGTGCATCTCTTAACGACTGCAAAATTGTATATACTCTAATTACATCATTAAAGTTAGACTTTAATTCAGAAATTTGTTTTGCAGTATATCCTTCTATCATTATTTGATTTGGAAAATTAAAACTATCATTGGTTAAACATTTAATAAATTCATTTAATATGTCGTCGTATTTAGATAATCCTTCAAATATAATCTTACAAATTGTATCATTTGTATTAACATTATTTTTAAAATAACTAACAATACTATCTACTGCAATAGGATCTGAAACCTTTAATTTTACCATCTTTTCAAACGATATATTAAAATCATTAGTTTTTTCACTCATTATCTTCACCCTACTTTTTTTCATTATAACACAAAAATATTTGATTATTTTATAATTTTACACATTTTGTAAAACTTAACATATACTTGTCAGATTAGCCTATTTTAATAATGACTTTTTCACATATACTACAATATTTTATTTTTAAATAATCATACTAGGTATTTCTCTTAATTTTGAATCAAACATTTAGGCATCCCTCTCTTATTATATTTAAACAAGTTCTTGATTATAAAGTTGTTTATAATATTTATTTTTTTCTAATAATTCTTTATGAGTTCCAACTCCGACAATTTTACCTTTATCCATTACATAAATTCTACTGCATTCTTTTATAGTTGATAGTCTGTGAGCAACTATTATGATAGTATAATCTGCAGAAATGTTGTTAATTGATTTTTGAATTTCTTTTTGAGTAATGTTGTCTAAAGCAGAAGTGGCTTCATCAAATAAAATAATCTTACTTTTTTTAATTAAAGCTCTTGCAATTGCTATTCTTTGTCTTTGTCCACCGGACAAATTAACTCCACCCTCACCAATAATAGTATTATATTTATGAGGTAAAGTTTGAATGAAATCATGAATTTGAGCAATTTTACAAGCTTCAACAATATCTTTATCTTTTACATTCTCACCCATAAGTTTTAAATTATCTTTAATACTTAAATTAAATAAATAAGGAGATTGAGTTATAACGGAAATATTATCTCTTATACTATCTTTAGATAATTTATTAATGTCAACATCATCAATAAAAATTGAATCATTATCAACATCATAACTTTTACTTAAAAGATTAAATAATGTTGTCTTTCCACTACCACTTGCGCCTACAATTGCTACAGTATCATTAGGTTCAATAGTTAAACTAATATCATTTAAAACACGTTCTTTATCATAACTAAATGTTAGGTTTTTAATTTCTATTTTCCCATTGATATTTTCTAATTTTTCATTACCAAAATTTTCTTTTGGAAATTTCTTTTCATTCATAATTTCAAAAATTCTTGATGATGAGACTTTATATTTTGTATAGTAATCTTTTATACTTGTATAACATAATACTAAATCATATATATTAGTACGATACATAAAAATAACTAATAAACTTGTTACAGTCAATTTTTCTATACTAACTAGATAGATTCCACAAGCAACAACTAAAACAGTAGTGATTGCTTTAACTATTTCCACAGTGTCAGTTATTCTAATGTATTGTAAATTCATTTTAGAATCACATTCAGTAGACTCATTTAAGTTCTTACAAATCATTGTATAAATTGGATTAGATATATTTAATATCTTTATATCTCTAATTCCTCTCATAGATTCATTTAATAATGTAGCATTTCTATCTTTTATTTGACTTGTAATTTTATTAGTATGTTCATATTTTTTAAATGCTTTCTTTTCATAAAAATATACAAATATTACACATAGTAAATAAAGCAAACCTATAACAATATTTAAATAAAATACATATATTAAAACAATTAAATCTGTTAACATACATAATGAACTATATTGAACAACCCCTAAAATACTAGATATTGCTTCAGGATCACTTTTTAATCTTTCTGATAATTCCCCTGATGTATGTTTATCAAAATTAATAGTTTTCATTTCAAAAATATTTTTAACCATATCTTTTCTAATATTATATATAATCATATTTTTTAATTTCTTTAAATACACAACATTAGTGAGTTCATTTATTATAATACTTGCTAGAGAAACAATTAAAAATAATATTGAAAAAATAAAAGCACCTTTAATATTAAGTTCAGTTATACTTGTAAGTAATTTAGCACTTACAATAGGATTAAAGACATTAACAACTGCTAACAACAGCATTAAAATTGCTAATACTCCTAACCATATTTTAATATTGTAAAAATATCTTAATATTTTAATATGATCTTTATTACCTTTCTTTTTTTTCATAAATCATTCACTCCTTACTTATGCTTTTTACATAATATTTGTCCAGAACAACAAGGAATATCAACAATTTCATTTTCTTGATTAATTGCTTGAACATTATTGCTTTTAGAAATCGAGCCGTCATCTATAGTGATAAAATCGCCATTATACATTATAATTGTTTGTAAAACTTTTTTATTTGAAATTTGACTTGCTATACTTTTAAACGCCTCGTGTTGCCAAATATCTGCTATTGATAAGTTTAATCCAACATCACGAATAGAATATTTCTCCCTTATATCACTTGGAAGTAATTCAGTAAGTGTATTATTCTTTTTTTCTTCCGAAACATTTCCATGAGTGTGACCTATTGAAATAATTGAATAATTAGAATCCATTAATAATTTTTTAAACTTTTGTTCATCAAGAGAAACCCTTAAATCATCTAAATTGTCATCTATTGAATAAATTATTTTTTCAATAGATATAACATCTTCACCATTGACTATTTTATTATTACCTAATAAATAAAAAGGAATTTCTTCTGCAGTTTCAGGATTTTTAATTCTTTCAACTAATTTTTTATATTCTTCTAAAATATCAGTGCTTAATACTATATGTTGTTCACTATTCCTAATAGATATAGGTGATAATGGAATATCACTAACTTCTTTACTAGGATCAGTTTCAAAAGCCATAACTATATCAATAATTTGATCTTCATATCCATTTTCAAATAATTTTCCCATTACAACTGTTGGAACATCAAACTTCATAAATATTTCTCCTTTTTTTGTTAAATAAATTATTTATAACTTCTTTAATTAATAAAAGATAATTTTACTACTTTATAAAAGTATAACATAGTTGTAGTCAAAAATAACCAGTTTGTAATCAAAAATACATATATTTCACAAAAAATTAAACTTATGTATGCAAAAAGAAGCAAATTTTTGCTCCTTTTATAATGACAGATATGACACTTTTTTATGTGAGGGATACTCCTACTTTTTAGTGTCACAAGTGTCATTTTTGCCAACCCTATTCTTTTTTATAACTTTTAATGTTTCTTTATATGCTTTTTCTTCTACAATAAATGCTATAATTTCTGCAACAATAGTAAATAAATAAAAGCATACTATTACATATATATTATCCGTAAGTGAATCATTCATATTTTGTATAAACACTATTCCCAAATACACAAGTACATAACAAACTATAAATGCCATAGTTATATTACTTAATTCTTCCAAAATTCTTTTAGATTTATGTACATCAGCATTAATGCCACCTTTTGTCCATTTCCCTAAAAAAAGCATAAGTCCAAAAATATTTATTGTTACTGAAAGCCAATAAAGACTAATCATTACATCTTTTATATTATCTTTTGAAAAAATACTGCCAATTACTGTTATTAACATCAAAATATTACTTATTATTTGAATTAAGTTCATACTTTTAATTTTTTCTTTCATTCT
>CALVIU010000005.1 GCA_944331835.1 uncultured Bacilli bacterium
CAAAGAGATATTATACAATATATATCGGAATCTTTTTTATTAATGATAAGGTATCTTTTTAAAAAAGGATTAACAAACTTAAGTTTAACTGATTGACAATAAACTGCTTTTATATTAAAATATAGAAGTAGCGTTTGGAGTAGTACTCAAGAGGCTGAAGAGGCGCCCCTGCTAAGGGTGTAGGTCGGGAAACTGGCGCGAGAGTTCAAATCTCTCCTACTCCGCCATAAAAAAAAACACAAGACTAGAAATTTTATCTAGTCTTTTTCTATGCCTTCAATTATTAGGGTATTACTAATTTTTTTAGCCTTATTTAAGATATTTTTATCTTTAATTGTAAACAAATGTAATGGTATATTATACTTTTGTAATTTATCAATTATTTCTTTATTTATTTCATCTATATTGTAAGCAACAAAATCAGGTTTATAAAATGGTAAATATCTTAATTCTAAAAGTATCTTTTTCATAAATTTAGGTATTCTTGCTTTATCCAAGTTACCTACCAATGCACCGCATTGGGTATTAGGATTTCTTTTTTTAAATAGATATGGAATAATGGGACTAAATGATTTTATAGAATAAGAACCTTTATAATCTTTTAGTAATTTATAAACTTCATTTAATAACCTTATAGAATGCTTATAGTGTTTTATTTCGATATCTAAAAATACTTTGCCAGCAACTAATTTTAAAACATCTTTAAAATTTGGTATTGTTTCTTCGCTATTATTTAATTTGATATCTTTAAGTTCCTCATATAAGCATTCATCAACTAATTTATCAATTCCAGTCATTCTTTTTAAATTGCGATCATGAAATACTATTACTTTATTATCTTTAGTAATTTGCAAATCTAATTCTATTGCTATATTTTTTTCAATCGCTTTTTTAAAGGCAAGCATACTATTTTCCGGAACTATTTCATTATGTAATCCTCGATGTGCAATATAGTTTATTTTACTTGTCATTTTTTTCACCATCTTTATTATAAAACAAAATTACTCTCATTTTACTCTGACATATATGAAAAATATAAAAAATATGGAAAATATGAACAAAAAAAGTCCGAAATTTCGGACTTTGCTTTTCAATTGGTGACCCGTACGGGATTTGAACCCATGAATGCATGCGTGAAAGGCATGTGTGTTAAACCGCTTCACCAACGGGCCATGTGTACTTTTACAGCACAGGTATAATTCTATCATAAGAATTAGTTTTTGTGAATACTTTTTTTATATTTTTTATTAAAACTAAATAATTATTTAGTAATAAACACAATGGTGGGCTTGGGGGGACTTGAACCTCCGACCTCACGCTTATCAGGCGTGCGCTCTAACCAGCTGAGCTACAAGCCCATTGAAGAAACTAAATACATTTTATAATATTTATTTCATTTTTGCAAGTATTTTTTATACTTTTTGCAAATACATATAGATTATACTATAATTTATATTTCTTGTAAACAACTAAATTTCAATTTCTTCAACATAATTAATTATTATGTCCATTGGTCCATACCAATTCCATTTAGCATTAATAACATAACTATTAGTTATTCCAATGTTAACTATTTCTCCACCAGATGTTTCGCATTCTTTATAGACTCCATTATTAATTCTAGCATCACAAGATATATCTTTTAATAAACGATATCTTCCCATATCAAGATTTGGCAGGCTTAAAGTTAGTGTTTTAAAATCACGCAAATTAACAAAATTAATTAAGGATTTATTTTGAGAATTAACTAAAGAAAAAGTTGTGTTTTCTTTAAAAGTTGAACTAAAGTTAAATAATAAGGTATTTTGTTTAGACAAATTACTTGGTGGTTGCATCTCATCATTTCCTAAGCCTAAAACTATGCCGCTATTTATTAAAAAGTCACCAGAAACATTAAAAGCATCTTTTTGGGCTATAATATAAAGATTAATGTCATTTATAATTAAATCACTATTGTTTACAGTAATACCATTACCATTATTAGCATATAAAAGTAAACTCCCCTCTCCTTCTAAAAATAAGTTTCCAATAGATTTTATGACCGATAAGGAATTAGTGCCATCACTTAAAATGTTATTAGATTTTTTTTCTAAGTTTATTATAACTTTTGGAGATTTTCTATTATCAATAATGCTTGTATTTTCATTTACAATAGTTATCCCATTTAGATTAAGTGTAACTTCCTCATTTGTATCAATATAAATTGTGCCATTGTGAAGGATTCCAGTTAATTCATATGTTCCTCCAGAATTAATATAAATATTGTTATCAGATACTTTGGCCTTATCACTGCTGATTTTAGAAATAACTCCTAGGTCTATATAAGTAATCTGTTCTTCTTCTATATCTTTAGAGTCATTCATTTCTAAAATTACTGGCTTTAATCCAATCAAAACTAAGAAAATAATGATTAGAATAATTATTATAATTAATAGTATGTTCCTTATTAATTTCATCTTTCCACCAACACTCTATATTTATTTTTATTATAAACCGCTTGTAAAATAATTTCTAGTGTTTTTTATATAGCTTGACAAAATTAAAGTTAGATTTTTTATATAATAAAAAGCCCATTAAAATGGACTTGATGTTTAAAAATTGGTGTCCCCTTAGAGATTCGAACTCTAGACCCACTGATTAAGAGTCAGTTGCTCTACCAACTGAGCTAAGGAGACAAATCAAATTACTTGTTAAGTATAACACATATTAGAACAAAAGAAAAGCCTTTTTTTTCTTTGGAGGTGCAAAATAGCTTTGTGCTTGTTAAAAATAGGACTAGACGAAACAATAACTTCATGGTACACTTATGCACGGAGGTAAAAAATGACACATTTTAAAAAATTTGGTTTAGGGCTACTAATTATTGGAGTTTTATTCCTAACAGGATGTTCTGCTAAAGAAGAAAATATTGAAGGTTCTTTAGAAGAAATAATGGATAAATTATATGAAGGAATAAGTGAAGATGAGTTACCAATGGGCTTATCAAATATCGAAATTATTAGTGAAAATGTCGAAGGATATTTAGGAACAAGTGATATTGAATTTGAAAGTGCTTTGGCTTCAGAATCAATGGTTGGTTCAATTGCACACTCTATTATTTTAGTTCGTGCTAAAGAAAATCAAGATATTGAAGCTCTAAAAAAACAAATTGAAGATAGCATTAATCCAAATAAGTGGGTTTGTGTTACTGCTGAAAATGTTGTTGTCAAAAATAAAGGAGATTTAATTCTTGTTATTATGACAAACGAGTTGGCTCCAAAAATTGAAGAAAATTTTGACAAATTATCATAAGCCTATCAAGGCTTTTTTTTAAAGGAGGTTTTTTATGGTATTTTCCAGCATTGCATTTATCTATTATTTTTTACCATTATGTATTTTGTGTTACTTTTTGGTTCCAACAAGATTTCGAAATAAAATATTATTAATATTTAGTTTATTTTTCTATTTTTATGGTGAATCAAAATACATTATTGTATTAATTTTTTCTTGTATATTCAATTATTATTCAGGAAATTTTATTTTAAAATATCCTCGAAAGAAAAAACTTATATTAATAGCCAATTTAATTATTAATTTTGGATGTCTATTTTATTTTAAATACTTTAACTTTTTTATAACAAATATAAATAATTTGTTAAATACTGAACTTCCAATACTTCAGATAATTATGCCAATTGGAATAAGTTTCTTTACATTTCAAGCTGCAAGTTATGTAATAGATATCTATAAAGGGAAAGTAAAGCCGGCGAAAAATGTTTTCGATTTTGCAACATATTTGACTCTATTTCCTCAGTTAATTGCTGGGCCAATAGTTCGTTATGAAACAGTTGCAGAAGAAATGGAAAATAGAACTACTAATGTTCAAATGATTTCAGCAGGATTAAAAAAGTTTATTATTGGTCTTGGTAAAAAAGTGTTAATTGCCAATCTTTTAGGTGCTTTTGCTACGAGCTTAGAGGCTTTAACGGCACCGACGGTATTAAGTTTTTGGTTAAAGGCTCTAGCATATACATTCCAAATTTATTATGACTTTTCGGGATATAGTGATATGGCGATTGGAATTGGCTTAGTTTTTGGTTTTCACTTCTTGGAAAATTTCAATTATCCATTGATTGCCAAAAGTATAACTGATTTTTGGAGACGTTGGCATATTTCTTTATCAAGTTGGTTTAAAGATTATGTCTATATCCCACTTGGAGGTAACCGTTTAGGAATTAAAAAACAAATAAGAAATATTTTAATTGTTTGGTTAATAACAGGATTTTGGCATGGAGCAAGCTGGAATTTTGTTATATGGGGACTATATTTTGCTATTCTTTTAATTTTAGAAAAATTTATTTGGCAAAAATTCTTAGATAAACACAAAGTATTTGCTCATATATCTACGTTCATATTAATTTTATTTAGCTTTATTATTTTTCAAACCGAGTCATTAAATGATATTTTTCTAACTTTCCAAAACATGTTTAATTTTGATCTACCTTTTACTAATGTAGAAACAAACTTTTACTTAAGTAATTATGTTGTTATCTTAATTTTGGCATTTGTTGGTATGGGACCTTGGTTAAAAAAATTATACTCAAAAATAGCGGATTCCAAGATTGGAAAAAAAGTTTTAGTAGTTGTTGAACCGATTGCTTTGATGGCGTTACTTTTGGTTATAACTAGTTTTATTATCGATGACTCATACAATCCATTTTTATATTTTAGATTTTAGGAGGTACACATGAAAGATAAATTAACTATTCTTTGTATTTTGGGACCGATGTTTTTATTCTGTACTTTAGGAATACTTAAACCGGCGGATGAACTTTCTAAAGAAGAAAGAAGAAAATTAGAACAAATGCCCGAATTTTCTACTGCTAGTATTTTAGATAATACCTATTTTTCAAAATGGAATGATTATTTAACTGATCAATTTCCTTATCGAACAGAATTTAGAAGATTAAAAGGAATGATATCTTTAAATTTATTTCAAAAAAAAGAAGAAAATAATGTTATTCAAGTAGATGATAGTTTATATGAATTAAATACAAAAATAGATCAAAAATCTGTAGATCATTTTACAGAACTACTTCAAAAAACTATTGAGACATATAATAAATCAGCAAATATATATTATAGTATTATTCCTGATAAAACTTATTATTTAGATGATGCTATCATTCCTAAATTAGATTATGAAAAGCTAGTATCACAAATAAATGAAGAATTTAGGGAATATACTTATATTTCTTTATTTGAAGAATTAACAAAGGAAAGCTATTATCAAACTGATATTCATTGGAAGCAACCTGAATTAAAAGAGGTTCTAGAAAAACTAAAAAAAGAAATGGGATTATCAGATACAACATATACTTGGACTAAAGAAGAAGTATCTCCTTTTTACGGGGCATTAAAATCACGGATACCTAATAATATTGATGGTGAAGTAATAACATATTATACAAATGATATAATTGAACAAGCTTCAGTATATAATTATGAAAAACAATGGGTAGAAAAAGTTTATCAAAAGGAAAACATCAACAATTTAGATGGTTATGATGTATTCTTAAGTGGAGCAAGTCCTTTGCTCTTTATCGAAAATAAAAATGCCACAACTGATAAAGAACTAATTGTCTTTAGAGATTCGTTTGCTAGTTCCCTTGTTCCTTTGTTAATTCCGGAATATCAAAAAATAACTTTAATTGATCTTCGTTACATCAGCAGTGATTATTTAAAAAAAGTTTTAGAAATCGATTGGCAAAATACAACTGATATTTTACTACTTTATAGTATTCCAGTTATTAATAGTAGTTATGCTTTAAAATAACAAAATGAGATTGAACTATTTAAATTCAATCTCATTTTTTATCTTTCTAATTCTGCGAAGTCATAAACTTCTTCTTCACTAGGTCTTTCATTAAATTCTATTTTTTGGACTTTTGATACACTTTTACCAACGGCATCTGTAGCTGTATATTGTATCCAGTATTGATCTTTACCAGTCTCTGAGTTTACTTCGTGATAAACTTTATGAGTAACTGTAACTCCTGGTTTATCATCTTCTACTTCTAAATGATCATATGTAATTTCATCAATACTATTAACGTAATATACTGTATCAAAAAATTTTAGTGTTGGAGCAGAAATATCTTCTGGATTATTTATATCATCTAAGTAATCAGAACTATTAGAATTAAATATCCAGCCATATTTATCTTTTTCATACTCTATTTTATACCATTGAGTATTACCAACTGTTTCGACTTCAATGACCTTATAAACCTCTCCCTTTTTAACTTCTCCTAGAATATCAGAAGTAGCACTTGCCTCTTTACGAATATTGATATAATCATTTTCGACCTCAATATGCCAACCCTTTTTTATTTCTTCAATATTTCTTTCTTCCATTTTTCCTGAAAAAATATAATAAGCACCAAAACACCCACCTATAACTGCTAAAATAAGTACAATTATTAATAACTTCTTCATTCCCTACTCCTTAAAAATATTTTATCAAATATTAATACAAAAAACAATTACTTAAGAAGGTAAAATTCTATTTAAACTAACTTCCTTTGCTTCACTAAATTCCTCCAAATAATAAAGGCCATTTACTTTAAACTTAGCAATCTTTTTATCTTCTGACAAAACTAAGGGCGAAACAAACACATCTGGTGATACAACACCATAAAAGCTGTCAAAAACTAGTAAAAAAGATTCCAATAATTTTGGCCAAATCATCTCTAAATCTGAAGAAAAAGCTTGCAAATCCGAGCGCACTACATAATAATCATGATTTTTATCATTCTTATATATAGCATAATCCTCCAATTGAAACACAAATCCTATATCATCATATGAATCAATACTATAATTACCATTATACAAATAATATCTCAAATTATAATCTTTTATATTTCCTTTAAATGTAACCTGAGCTATTCCTTCATAACATTCATTTTCAATCAAATCAGGATTAGAAAATGGGCAAATAACTCTCCCTGTAATGTCTTTTATTTCTAAATCCCTTTCTTGAGCTGAAAACGTTTCATTAAAAAAAGCAAAAAAAGGTGTTTGAAATACCAACTTTGAATTAAGTTTAATTCGATATTTTAATATAATTCTTCTCATAATATCCCCCTAAATTTATTCTATCACAAAATCCATTTTTATGGTAGAATATATTTAGGTGATTATCTATGGAAAAAAATAAATATCAAAGAGCTACTAAAGAAGAAAAGAAAAAAGCTCGTGAAGCCCTATTTAAAACTCCTTTCGGAGCCGATTTAAAAAAAAGATTAAATAGACTAATAATTTACAGTATATTACTATTCGCTTGTGGAATTTACCTAATAATTGATAACATTCTAAATGAAAATACTATATCAACTTATGTCTTTGTAGGATTCTTATTCATATTTGCTATAATTTTTATAATTGGAAGACATTATGTAATCGTCAAGAATGCTAATGATTATATGATTAAAAATAAATGGAAAAAATAAATTAAAACCTCTGATCTAAGCATAAACTTTATTATGGATATATTAAATCGTTTAAAAATGCTTAGAACAGAGGATTTTATTTGGATTACTTATTTTTTTATCGCCACTTTTGCTATATTTTCCAATGCCTTTGAAAGAGACTATGTTAAAACTAATAATATTTCATCTTATAAAAAAAGCAAAACGATTAATATTATTATTTTTTTCGTCGCTTTTTTTATTTATCTTTATTTTGTTTTATTATTTACTACTGAGTTAAATAACATGGAAAAAAATTTTAATAACAAAAAGTATCGCAATACTTTTCTTCAATTAATTGCAGCCATCCTCTTTTTAATTGGTGGAGCAATATATTTGTTTCAAGAAATATCATCTTATGACGTCGATGAAATAGGTTTTATTTAGCAAAATATCGATATGTTTTATGGGCTTCTAAATCTGTATTAAAATGCTCTGCTAATTCTGAGACTGTAACTACTTGATAACCTTCTACATATAAATATGGTAATATTTTTTCAATTGCATCAACACTAGATGCATGAATGTCATGAAACAAAACGATATACCCTTCACTTATATTCTCTAAAGTATAGTTTAACAAATATTCTGGATCTTTATGTCTCCAATCTTCAGTATCGACATTCCAAAGAATAAATGAAGCATCTATTGCATTTTTAATATCTGCATTAATTGATCCATATGGAGGTCTAATAAGAGAAAAAGTAGTTCCTGTAATACTTTTTAGAATCTCATTACTCGTAGCAAATTCACTTTTTATTGTTTCTAAATCTTGTCTTTTGAAATTAGCATGAGCATAAGAATGATACCCTATTTCATTGCCACTATTATAAACATTTAATACTGTACTACGATAATTTTCCAAATTCTTTCCTAACATAAAGAACGTAGCATTAACTTTATTAGAATTTAAAATATCTACTAATCTATCAGTATATGGCCCTGGTCCATCATCAAAGGTTATCGCAATAAGTTTTTTGCTTGCATTAATAACAGAACCATCTTCATTTGTATACTCACTATCTAAATCGACAGTTATGTTTAAATAATCTTTTATTTCATTATAATTTACTACTAAAAACAAATCTTCTTTCGGTGCTGGTTCAATAACATAATTATAATAGTAAATCACTAATTCGTTATCCTTCAAAAAATAAACATTTTCCGCATTATTAAGACTAATAACATCAGCAATAAAATCCGGATACTTCAAATATACTAATTCCGTTATTTTATTCCAAAACTCTTCCTTTTTATCTTCTTTAATTAAATCTTCAATATTTATTTCTTCTCCAGTTTCATAATTAAAGATATGAGATTGATATTTATTATCTTCAGTAGTAAGTATTGATGTTATTTCCTTTTTAATATCGACTTCTTCTACCAAATCCTGAGTTTCAATATTCTTTATATATTCATCTATTTTAGGACTTCTCACAATATTTTTATCAGCTTTTATCACATTTGCTGAATTTTGTTTTACCCCATCATCCATTTTTTTCATATAAAAGGATGAAGAAGCCGCCAAAACAATAGAAACCACTAATATTAAAACAACAAACATATTTACTACTATTTTTCTATTCTTTAATTTGTACTTCATTACTAACACCTTCAACTAAACATTTTTAATATCTTTGTGAATAAATACAATAAATGTAACAAGCAACATAATTATTAAATATGTCAAACATATCATTCCTGAAAATCCAATTGAAAGTCCAAATGGTGACTGACCTCCGAACAAATAAACAGTAAAGTCCCAATTAGTTGTTACGAAATAATTAAGTAATTTTATTTCATAAGCATAAGCAAAACTATTTATAATTTGTGATCCAATCAAACCACAGAAAGTAAGAGTAATAGCAAATGCTGTACTATTTATAATAACTGAACAAGCAAATGCTAAAGTTGCTAATAAGATTATTTGTGGTAAATTTGCTAAGAAATTAATAAAGAAATAACTAAATACATTTAATACTTCCATATTACCTGTAGTCATATTATATACAACTGCTGGAATGCTTAAAGAATCAAATCCTAAAAGTATACCTCCGATTAATAGTTCACCTAATAATAAGAAAACTACAATAAATAATATACTTAACAATACAGTTATATATTTAGCCCACAATATACTAGCTCTTTCATGTGGCACAGTAAGCAAGTTTTTAATAGTACCTTTACTAAATTCATCACTTACTATTCCCCCAGCTAACATAATAACAAACACTAATATCAAAAATGAATATTCACTAAAAAAATTAATTAATACACTTCTTAATGTATTACTATCTTTAGTATCTATTTTTTCTTCCAATATATACTTATTTTCATGATAATCTTTTACTACACTTTCATATTCACTTTCATCTATATCATCATTATAGTAATATTCTGCAATCGCATAAAGGTTGTTTTCAATGTCACTTATCGCCTGATTTAAATAGTCATTTCCATAAGCAACATCTTTTTCTAAACGGTAATTAACTAATTCTAACTTTTCTGAATTTACAAAAAGCATTTTTTGATATTCAATAGTATCTGCCTCACTCAAATTAGACTCCTCAAGAATTTCTTTAGTTGCAGTAATTTCTTCTTCTAAATATTCTTTTTCACTTGTAGCAAAATATTTCCAATTATCATTATATACTGCTTGTAAAATAGCTAACATATTAGCATTTAATTCATCAATTTTATCTTCATTTCTATTATCTGAATGCACTTCCAAATAGTATTCTATATCTAATTCTAAATATTTGCTCATAAAAATATCATATTGCCATGAATCAACTGCATAATCTTGGGTTAAACTATAACAATCCAAAAGAGCCAAATTATAAGCATAATCTTCTAAACTATCAACACTAGAATCATAATTATTGATAAACTCATTAACTGAGTCTATATCGATTTCTCCATAACTCATATAAGTATAAGTATCTGAATCATAATTTCGATAAATAACATTAGTTATAATAATAAATAAAATAGCAATTATCAAAATAATATATGTACTAATCCTATGAAACATTTTAAATAATTCATTTTTTATTAAATTAATCATGTTTACCCCCAGTCTTTTTCAAGAAAGCCTCTTCCAAAGTAAGTTCATCTTTTCTAACTTCATAAATATCAATTTTATTTTTAACCAATTTTTTAATTATTTTAGCAACAGCATCCGGAGTAGCATTTACCACAAAACTATTTTTCTTTATTTCTTTAGCTTCCTTAATTTCTAAATTACTTGTATCACTTACCACAAATATTACTCTATTTTCATTCTTTTTAAATTCTTTTACTTCACTAGCTTCAACTATAACTCCCGAATTAATAATACATACTTTATTACAAAAACTATCTAATTCTGCTAAATTATGACTAGATATTAAAATTCCCATCCCATCACTAGCAAGTTTTTTTAACAAATCTCGCAAATCACGTATTCCTTCTGGATCAAGCCCATTCGTCGGCTCATCTAAAATTAAAATATTAGGTTTATTTATTAATGCTCTAGCAATACCTAATCTCTGACGCATTCCCAAAGAGTATTTACTTACTTTATCATTAATCCTGTTTTCCAAACCAACATATTTAACAATTTCTCTTATCTGTTCATCTGTAATATGTTTATAGCAATTTGCAACCATCCGCAAATTTTGCCAACCAGTAAGATACATATAAGAATCTGGATTTTCAACAATTGAACCAACCTTTTCAATCGCTTTAACATATTCCATTGTTATATCATGTCCATTAATTAATACTGAACCCGAATCGATTCTTTGCAATCCTAATATAAGTTTAATAGTTGTTGTTTTACCACTACCATTTGGACCTATAAAAGCTAAAATATCTCCTTCAGCTATACTAAAAGAAACATCCCTTAATATTTGTTTTTTTCCAAAACTCTTACATAAATTTTTACATTCTAAAATATTTTCCATAATAACCTCAATCTAATTATATCACATAAAGCTTAAAGTTAACTTCAAACTAAACTTTACTTGACATAACATTACCTCCATAATTATATACCCCAAAAATACTCTATTTCCTTTTTATCTATTAAAAGTTTTTAAATAAACTTCTTTCAAACGTTCATTTGATACATGCGTATATATCCCTGTAGTATTTAAACTAGCATGCCCTAAAAGTTCTTGAACACTTTTAATATCTGCCCCATTATTAAGTAAATGAGTGGCAAATGTATGCCGCAGCGTATGTGGTGTCACATGTGTTTTAAGAGCTAAATCTTTGACAATATATCTGATAATTACTTCAACATCCTGAACACTCATAGCATCTTTCTTATCATTTAAAAACAAATATTTACTATCTTTATTAAACTCAGTTTCCAAATACATATTCAAATAAATTTGAGCATAATCACCATAATAAACAATCCGCTCTTTACTTCCTTTACCCATTATCCTAATTGATTTGTTAGTAAAATTAATATCACTCATTTTTATATTTATAAGTTCACTAACCCGACATCCAGTTGCATAAAACATCTCAATTAATAATCTATTTCTTATACCTGTTGGTGTACTTATATCGATACTATCTAAAATATCTCCCAATTCCTCATAACTCAAATAATTAGGTAACTTTTTTTCTAATTTAGGATTTCTAATACTATTAAATATATTATTAGAAATAATTCCCATACTAAGTAAATAATTATAAAAACTTCTTATAGCACTTATTCTCCGCGCAATCGTACTATTTTTAAGTTTCAATTCATCCAAATACTTTAAATACTCTCTTACATCATATCGATTAATACTCAAATAGTCTATACCTTGTCTATTTACAAAGCAAAAAAAGTCAGCTAAATCTTTACGATAGCTGTCTATTGTATTTTTTGAAAAATTCAATTCCTTATCTAAATATTCTAAATATTTAACGATCTCTAGTTCCATATTCTTCATTTATAACTTTAACACTTTCTAATATTTGCTCTTTTTCCTTTTTAAATCTTTCAATAATTCGCATTATAGCAACATTATCACTTCTAAGTTCTGTTATGTCTTGATAAAATGTCCGAGGATCATCCATCTTAGCATCATTAAAAGCAATCTCATCTTGAAAATCACTAATTATTTTGCTAATTTCATCCAATCTATAAACCGCAAAAAGCTTATAAACTTCTGGTGATACTGGACACATTAACGCTACTTCTTCATCAGTTAAATCATTAATTTCTGGATGACTCAACCGATATTCACTAACCAAAGCTTTCAAAGTCATATCATAGATACGACGATAACCATCACTATCAATATAATTTCTATCCATAACACCCTCACTAACTTGCCATTTCTACTCGAAGAGTCCCATTAAAAGTTTTTCCCATATTAGCACCTTGATCACTAGCTAAATTGACAAATGTCACATCGACATTCCAAACTTGTTCAACTTCTCTATTAGTACTTATTAATTGATTTTGCACAATATAATAGTCTCCCAATCCAGTAGTTATATCAAAACCACTTATCATCTCACCATCTCCATTAGTAACAGTTACATATTTAAGTCCTGGAATACTTGTAACTTCATTACCTTCCGGATTTTTCACGGTAAGAAGCAATTCTGCCGTATTACCTGATGTTGTATATTCAAAATCATTATTTGCAATATTTAAAACTACATTATACCTATAACTTACCACTGTATCACTATTAGTAACTCTAAGTAAAGCACTACCAAATGTAGAACCGCTCAAATCTCCCATGCCTTCTCCAAAATTACGGTCATTAGCATTAATATAAATCGGGTCACCTACATTAAATATTAACCAATCTGTAGTTGCAGTACTCGTCTGTACCTGTGGTGAAACATTTGAAACTTCAATAATTGTAAAATAAGCAAATGTTGCACTAGCTCCAACTGCAACTAAAGCTAGAACATAAACAACTAATAATATTCTTTTTAATCTCTTATCCATTATTTATTCCCCATTACCTTTTATATTCTCTATTCTAAGAATAACATTATTATAAGTAAAAATCAAGTTAATATTAATTTTTCTTTTTTATTATTTTTATTAACCAAATATAAATTGGCACCAATAAATTCAATGCTAATGTAAGCGTACAAGTATTAAATAAATTTTTACTAATAAGCATATATCCAAAAGCTACTATTACTAAAACTATTGCTCCAGAATAATAAACTAACTCTTTTCTCAAATCAATTTTTTCTTTTTTATAATTATCCGCAATATCATATACTACATACACAATATTTGTAAGAACAATTATTAAGTACAAATAAGGTAAAACTCTATTATCAGCAAAATCACTATATATTAAATATACTATTAAGAAGAATAAACTATCGATTCTTATTATATGAAATGGTCTTTTTATAATTAATTCTTTATTATATTCCTTAGCAAATTTATTTTTTCGACCAATCTCGCGATTAACCAACAAAAATAAATAAATTATCCATAAAATCAAACCACAATATTCAATAACTTCCATCATAAACTAGTTCTCCCAAATTCACATCCACAATAATCCTGACGATATAAATTGTATTTCTTACTAAGTTCAATACTTCTCTTATATCCATCTTTCTTTTTAAAATCACTATATAAATATTTTACACCATATTCAGTTTCTAATAAAGCCCCAATTTTATTTATTACTTCGCTATTTTTATGAGGACTTACTGTTAAAGTTGTTCCAAAATAATCAAAATCTAAAGCTTTAGCAATTTCAGCTGTTTTTTCTAATCGCAATTTAAAGCAAACAGCACATCTTGCTCCACCTTCCCTTTCTTGTTCTAAGCCCACAACTCGACTACGAAAATCCTGATTATTATAATCACAATCCATAAACTTTATATGTTCATTATTAAATTCCTTAATAAATCTAATTTGTTCTTCCTTGCGTTTATAGTATTCCTCTTTAGGTTCAATATTAGGATTATAATATAGCACTGTAATATCAAAATATGAGGCAAGCAAAGATAAAACAGTCGTCGAGCAAGGGCCACAACAACTGTGAAGCAATAATTTAGGACGAAAGTTTAATGATTCTATTATTTCTTGCATCTTATTCTGATAATTCATTACTGCCACCTTCTTCACTACTATTTTGTGCTTCTAATGCTGCAAACGATGTAAATATTATTGTATCAGAATCACTACCTGAATAAACCCCATCTAAATGCAACACTCCCTTTTCATCCAAATTAGAATATATAACTTTGTAACGATTTAAATTTTCAAAGTTAACTAAATCAATATAGACATGATTGCCATCGCTCATTCTTAAAATAAATCTACTATCATTAATTGTTATATCATCTTTCACGTCCGGACTATATTCTATTTCACTTATTAAAGAAATAATATCAGTTTCTGTTGCACTCATTTTACCAATTAATTCTTTATAAATATCACTTGGCACATAATTTACAAGTGTTGGTATTCCAATAATATCTGCAACATTTTTTTCAACTTCTTCTCCATTTGAAAGAGCAACACTTTTATTTAAAACATTATAAAATAATGGTTTAGATTCCGTAACAGTTATTGTTATTGTCCCATTAATACTTTTATTAACTTTAGCATTTTCAATAAAATCTAATGCTTCAACACTATTAACAATCTTCTTACTGCTTGTCCTAAATATATTCGGATAATCTTTAATACCAGCAGCTTCAATAATCATTGCATCTGTTACCAAATTATTTCCAACAATATTAATATTTCTAATAGGTAAAGTAAATACATAATAAAAAGCCATTATAATTAAATATAATGTTAAAAGAATAACCAATAAAGCTTTTTTATTTAATTTTCTCCTTACCTTTTTATTTCCCATATTATCACCAAATAATTTGTTGTTGTTCTAAAATTAATTCTACTTTATATTTATTTTTCACTTCTTTTTTAATAAGTTCAATCAACTCTATTATATCATGACCTGTTGCATTATTGTAGTTTATTATAAAATTTGCATGCTTTTCCGATACTTGAGCACCACCAATAGTAATACCTTTTAAACCGGCATGTTCAATCATATATCCAGCAGAAAGCCCCGGTGGATTTTTAAAAACTGAACCTGCATTTTTATATTCTAAAGGTTGAGTATTCTTACGTTTTTTAGCATTTTCTCTAATATTGTCTAACTCAAGAGTAACATCACCTTTAACACCCTGAAATTCTGCTTCAATTATAATGATATTTTGCTTTTTAAACTCCGTTTCCCGATAATCATATTTAATATCATCTTTTTTCAGTTTGCGAATATTTCCTAATTCATCCATAATAGTTACACTAATTAAATAATCAAATATATTTACACCATATGCTCCGGCATTGCCACGAATAGCTCCACCAAGTAGACCAGGAATTCCCATTAAAGAGCCATAATTAGTATAACCATCATCTAGCATATTCTTGACAAATTTTGCTAAAGAGATACCCGCTTCAACTATAACTTTATCATGATTAACCGCATACTTATCCAATTTATCCAGTTTAATTATTGCTCCAACAAAATCTTGATCAGGCAATATAACATTTGACCCGCCACCTAAAACATACCAAGGAATGTTTTTATCTGCCAAGCATTTTAATAATTTTTGCAAATTACTGACTGATGAAGGATAAATTACATATTTAGCACATCCACCAATACCATAAGTATTATATTTTCTTAAATCTACATTTTCTAAAACTTCGCCATACTCTTTCATTTTAGCATTTCCTTTATTTTTTCATAAATAATCGTCGATGAACTCTTCGTATTTAATTTTTCCAAATTTTTCTTTAGTTCATTATACTTATCTTTATTGTTAACCAGTTCATTAATTGACACTTGAATTAAATCAGTAGTTAGATTCTTTTCTTCGATTAGCTCTGCAACTTTCATATTAACTAAATCTAAAGCATTATAATACTGATGATTATTTGCAACATATGGACTTGGAATTAAAATACTTGGAATTTTTAATGCTAATATTTCACTAATTGTACTAGCTCCAGCTCTACTAATAAGTAAATAAGCATCTTTCATTAATCCCGCCAAATTATCGAAATATGGCACTACCTTAACATTTTTAGGAAACTTTGTATCCTTTACAAAATCATCATAATATGCCTTACCTGTTACATAAAGAATTTTATAATCTTCATCTCCCACAATTTGCAAAAAAGCTTTAAACTTCTCATTAAAAGCACTACTGCCAAGTGAACCAGCTACAATAATAATAAGCTTATCACTAGCCTTAAATCCAAGAGTAGTCTTAGATATTTTGGGAACAGTTAAAGCGTTTTCGCCACAAGGATTTCCCGTATAAACAACTTTCCGCGCAGTTTTAAAATAATCTTTTGAATTTTTAAAAGAGACTCCAACTAAATCGACATATTTAGCCAGTGTGATATTACTCTTACCAGCAATGCTATTTTGTTCATGTATAAAAGTCTTTATACCAAGTTTATGAGCTGCTCTAATTACTGGATAAGTAACATAACCACCTACTCCAATTACTACGTCCGGTTTAAAATCCTCCATAATACTTTTACATTTTTTTATCGCCTTATAAATCAAAAACACGTTTTTAAAATCTCTAACAATCTTGGTTTTACTAAACCCATATATTTCAATCTTCTCATATTTTATTCCCATTTTAGGAACTATATCTTTTTCCATTCTATCATGTGTACCAATGTAAAGCACTTCCAAATCTTTTTCACATTCTTGAAATTTTTTTATAATTGCTAAAGCTGGATAAATATGTCCACCAGTACCTCCAGCTGAAACGATAATTTTCAATTTAATCACCTTGATATAATTATACACTAAATATGAAAATAATAATAACTTTTTAATATATTTTTAGGAGTATTTACAAAAAAGAGACTAAATTTTCAGTCTCTTCTTAATTTCTTCTTTTGACATACCAATATTTTCTAATTCTTCAATCTTAGTCTTTATTTCTTTAATTATACTTTCTACCTTTGCTTCTTTAGCTCCAGTTACATCATCAGCTATAAATGAACCTTTAGTAGATTTTGAAACAATAATATTTTTATTTTCCAAAATATCATAAGCCTTCTTCACAGTATTAGGATTAATTCCTAACTCACATGCTAAATCCCTAATCGATGAAATCTGCTCTCCTGGATTTAATACCCCTAAAGCAACCATCTTTTCTATTTCCAAAACCACTTGCTCGTATATAGGGACTCTACTTTGATAATCAATATTGATATTCAAAAAAACCACTCCTATCAGGAAGTATAAACTGCATACTCCCTAAAAAAATCCTCCCGATTTATTATATATCTTTCTGTCTCATAATATAATATCACATATTCGCCATCTAATTCATCATTTTTATGTTCTTTTAAAAATTCTAATAACCTATCTTGATTTCTATTAATCGCTTGATTTTCTTCTTCGTAATTTTCAGTTCCATCAGCCCCCGCTATTCCAATTTCATCGCCATCAAAGTTTTTAATAAAATGATCATTAAAAGATGTTTTAATATGATTTAGCAAATTTAAATTATCATTTATTTTTACATCAATTCTTTTTAACTCATGATTTTCATATTTATAAATACTAACGAATAAATTATCAGGATCTTCTGGTATTTCATAATTATTAATATATTCTGCTAATTCTTTTTTAAATTCTTCATTTAATGAAACGCTTATCGAAGAATCTAGTGATGAAGCAACATAAACTATATTATCTGCTGTAAATTTTTCTCCTAGATTGTTTTCTTTTGCATAATTTACCAATTCATTATAGGTATCTTTTGCTACATAACGACGCGTATAATATTTACCTTCAATTTCTATTTCTACCATATAATTAGCCATTCCTACACTATCTTCGCCCCTTATAAGTTTTTTTATTAAACCTTCATCGGTTATTGGAATAGATTGGCTTATTCCTAGTTTTGCTTCATTATAACTTACAGTAACTTCATCAATTGATTCAATAACTGGAATATTATTTTCATAAATATTATTTAATATAATATAGATAATAAATATTAAAGAACTTACGACAATTGATTTTAAAATTAACTTTATCGGATCTGTAATCACTCTTTTTAAAACTAAATCATAAACAAAATAATAACCTAAACATATAACCAAACTAATCAGTATATAAGCAGAATTGTCAGAGGACATTGTATAAGCAATAAAAGTTACTGGTATAAATGTAGCAATTTTTATAATTTCATACAAATACTTATTTTTAAAACTTACTTCACTATCTTCCATCTTCCGATATTTAAAAGCATAATAACCTAAAACTAAATAGATTAAAGAAAGGATTGTTGTTTTAATTATGCTAGGTGTGCTAAATTCCGAAGTGACCCAATAATTAACTGGTGCAGATAAATTACCTGTAAAGTTATAATAGAAATAATAATTTACTCTACTTTCATCAATGACTTCACAATTATCTGTGCTATTTAAACAATATATTTCTCTATTTGGGATACATTCTTCATCAGTACAAACATATATGGCATTACCACTTGCATATCTAAAAGAATAATTTAAATAACTTAGAGTTGGAAATAAGAATAAAAGTAAAAGTATTACTACTAATGAACTCATTATATTGCCCGCAAATGTTATTGCTAAAGAGGAGATTAAAAAGACAAATATATAAGTAATTAACCAATAGATAAAATAATCTATTAATACCCCAATTGGAATATATATTTTGGCAAATAATGATAATAAACCAAAACCAACTGTCGTAATTAGTACAGTAATTAATAATATTATTATACCTCCGAATATATTAGAAGCATAAATCTTTTTTCTCGTGATTGGTTGAGACATTATAAAATCGACAGTTTTTCTCTTAAAAACAAAACCAAATAATAAATATGCTAATAAACTTGGAAAAGAGAAAGATAAAATAGCAGTTATATTACTAATTTTCGCAAAATCTAATACATAATTGGCATTTAAAGAATTTAAACCAACAATCCATAAATTTATAAAAGGAACTGCACACATCAAAAATATAATTATTGATTTTGATTTTTTGATATTTTGCCATAAATATTTAAAGTGAAAAAGTTTAGTTGAATTCATATCCTAAAGCCTCCATTTGATAGATAAATATTTCTTCTAAAGTGAGTGGCAAATAATCAAGTATCACTGGTTTTAAACTTTCCAAATACTTTTTACTGTCCTTTTTATCTTTAATAATTAAAGTGGCTACTTTGCCAATCTTTTTAAAGTATAAAACATCTAATTTAGCAAAAAGTGATTCATCAAAATCCTTTTTAAAGGATATTTGTACCTTTATCATATCGGTCTTTAATGAATTAACATCACTTTCAAATAATATCTTATGTTCTGATATTAATCCTAAGTTATCACAAATGTCTTCTAATTCTCTTAAATTGTGCGATGTCATGATGATAGTTGTATCCTGTTTAGTCATTTGTTTAGCAATAAGTTTTTTAAAGTATTGACGCACTACGGAATCGATACCATCAAATGTTTCATCAAAGAAAATATATTTAGCATTAGTAGCTAAAGCACAAATAATTGCACATTGACGACGCATTCCTTTAGAAAATGTATTAATACTCTTATTAAAATCTAGTTTTAATTTTCTAGCTGTATCAAAGACAAATTCCAAATTAAATTTCGGATACATCGCTTGATAAAACTTAGCAGTATCATATAAACTATATCCCGGATAGAAAAATAAGTCATCTGGTACAAATACCATTTCCTTTTTTACCTCTTCATTATCATAAGAACTAACTCCATCGATAAGAATAGTTCCCTCATCAGGCTTATAAATACTATTAATTAATCTTAACAGCGTTGATTTTCCCGAACCATTTGCTCCAATTAAACCATAAATAGCATTATCTGGGATATTTGAACACAAATCAGACAAAACTATTTTAGTATCAAAGCTTTTTTTTAAATTTTTGATTTCAATCATATATCCTCCTTGTACTATTTGTTATAGTACAATTAAAACATATCACAATTACTTACCTTACGCAATACTTAATTTATAATCATCTATAATATATGTCAATTTTTGATTAGGTTTTATCGTTCCATAAATTAATACATCAATATTTCTTTTTTTAAAACTTTCAATAATTAGATTACTACTGAAAGCATCAAGCAAACAAATAAAGTCAAAATTATAATCAGAGTCACTGTTTAAAATATAATTTAAAACTCCTACTTTGTAGTTAGAAGTTTCTTTTCTTATCCTTTCAATTATTTTATTATCAAAAGACATAAGCATGATATTTCTTTTATATTTACTTAATAGTTTTAAAAAACTTATTACATTCATTTGAAAATCTTTTATTTCTAACAAAAATATTTTATTACTTTTAATTTTTAAAATATCCTCTAACTTACACGTATCATCTTTAATTTCTTTATACAATACATTTTTAACTAAAGAACCATTATATAAAGCATCATGATATAAAATAAACACTCCATCTTTTGTAACTCTTATATCTGTTTCAATACCAATATATTTGTCACTATTTAAACCATTTGAAATTGCTTCATAAGAATTAGGTTTAACATTTTTATTCCAAACACCTCGATGAGCAATAAATTTCATAAAAAAACACCTAATAAATTTTATTAGTGTTTTTTTCTAAAATGCCAATAGACTTGTAAAATATAATAATATTAAAACAACTAAAATTACAGTTTTGCCAACTGTACCAACTTTATCTTCTCGCATTTATTATTTTCACATCCTGAAAATAATTCTAGCAAAAAACATAGAATATATCAAGATAAAATCGGCCAATTTGACATAATAAGACATTACCTTTTTCTTCGCCATTTTTTCTTCAATTGATTTTGTCTAATTTTAGCAAATAAAAACTATAAACGTCGAAACATCTATAGTTCTTAATTTTCTTCCCATTCAGCAGTAATAGTTATATCTTCTTTTACCGGTGTACTAAAATCATATTCCTTACCATCAACATACCAACCTGTAAATGTATAACCATCTGCAGTCGGATCCTCAGGCCTTGTAGCTGTATCCCCCACTTTTACTTCTTGTGCTTCTATCCCTGCTCCAATACGCACATCAAAAGTTACTGTAAATGTTCTAAAATAATTAAGATAAAGAAATATAAGAACAACAGCAACTACCAACAAAATCCCCATTAAAATAGTTTTTTTCTTATCTAATTTCTCCATTATCTACTTTTTCCTCTTTCTTCCTCTATTTCATCAGTTAATTCCATAACATGTACTTTTTTTAATTCTAATTCCAACACATATAATTTCTTCGTATATTTTTCAACAAATTGTTTTTTTAAATATTGATTATATTTATAAAGTAATATATTTCGAATACGATCTAATTCAGTATAAGCAACTAAAACATCTCCGCTAGTTGTTTCATCTCCAGCAGTTATAAGACTATATATTATTTTTATCAATCTATTATAAGCCCTAACTACTTTATCTTCTAAAATACTGCTTACCATATCTTCATCGATAACAGTAATTTTCTTAACTCTTTTAATTCCCTTCTTGGGAGAAAATTCATAGCCGGTTTGTTCTTTATAAAGCAGTACTTTTTTTTCTTCATCATCTTTTTTTAAAATATAACTATTCATTTTTATCCCCCATTAAATCAGGTCTAAGCGCTTGTGTCTTTTTAATTTGTTCTGCCGCGCGATATTCCGCAATTTTTTTGTGGTCTCCACTAATCAAGACATCTGGCACCTTTAATCCTCGGTATTCACTCGGCTTGGTGTACTGTGGATAATCTAACAAATTATTGTTAAATGATTCACTAGTTAAAGAATCACTATTTATTACTCCCGGAATTAAACGAACTACTGAATCAACAATTGCACATGCCGGTATTTCGCCACCAGTTAGGATGAAATCTCCAATACTGATGATTTCATCAACCTGTGTTTTTATGCGTTCATCAAAGCCTTCATAGTGACCACAAATAATAATTATGTGCTTGTATTTTGTTAACTCTATTGCTCTTTTTTGACTGTAAGTTTTGCCCTCCGGAGAAAGCAGTATCACATGAGAATCAGGGGTTTTAATATGATCTAAGCACTCAAATATCGGCTCACATCTAAGTAACATCCCTGCCCCTCCACCATAAGGAGTATCATCAACTTGTTTATTATTAAGAGGTGAAAAATCACGAAAATTGATAACATTTATTTCTACAAGATTTGCAGCAATTGCTCTTTTAATAATTGATTCAGATAAAAACCCTTCAATCATCCCCGGAAAAAGAGTCATTATATCTATTCGCATAATTCACCTCCATCATTTTTATTATACTAAATAATTAAATTTTTTGCATTAATTGTATATAATGTTTTATTATTCTTGTCAAATTTCTTAATATAAGCATCTACTAAAGGAATTAAATATTCTTTATTATCTTTAAGTACTCGTACATAACTAGATCCCGGAGCAATATAAGCATCAATTACTTCTCCAATTGCTTCATCATCTTCTATTACTTTAGCTCCAATTAAGTCTTCTAGCAAATATTCATCATCTTTTAAATCAAGATCTGCTTTTTTTACATAGACATTAAATCCAATATACTTAGTTATTAAATTAATATCATTTAAATTATTTACTCTAATTAAGATATAATTTTTATGATACCTAACACTAGTAATAGTAAGCCACTGTTCTTTTATCATCACAGGCATGCCAACTTTAAATGCTAAATCTTTTTTATCAAAATCACTAAGTATTTTTAATTCTCCCTTAATTCCAAAGAAATTTATTACTTTTCCAACTATTACTAATTCATTCATGATTTACCTCGTACATTAATATACTTGCAGCAACACCAACATTTAATGATTCACAAGATTTATTCATATTTATATAAACAAATTCATCGCATAATTTCCTAACACTTCCACTAATTCCCTGACCTTCACTACCTAAAACAAGAGCAATATCATCATGTTTCAAGTTTTTTATATCAACTCCATTTAATACATCAGTTCCTACTATTTTATAACCTAAATTTTTAAGAGTTGGAATAAATTCCACCAAATTTCTTCGCAAAACATTGATATGAAAAATCATTCCTTCGGTTGCTCTTACAACTTTAGGATTATACAAATCGACTGAGTTATCTCCTAGAATTATCGTAGTAAAATTAAAAGCGATGCAAGAACGAATTATCGTTCCTAAATTACCTGGATCTTGAATACCATCCAAAATAATTATATTCCCACTGATACTATCTTCTGGAATAAATCTAACTACAGCAGCATTATAACTAATCGATGTTTGAGAACTTATTTTTTTCATTATATCCTCAGTTACTAAATAGTCTGCTGTTGAATCAATCACACTTATTGTCTCAATTATTAAATTTTGACGTTTTGCTTCATTAATTAAATGATCACCCTCAATTAAAAATCTTCTTTCTTTATCACGAACTTTCTTTTCTTTCAAAGAATTCCAATACTTAACATGTTCATTTTGTAAACTAGTTATATTCATCTAATACCTCAATTTCTTTCTTGCTTCTTTATAATTAGGATAGGCCTGTCCAACTAAATTCCAGAAATTCTTGCTATGATTTCCTTCAAAAAAATGACAAAGCTCATGAACAATAACATAATCGAGTAACTCGATATCTTTTTTGAGTAACTCAGTATTTAAAGTAACTGTCATTTTAGCAGTATTACAAACTCCCCATCTCGTTCGCATTTTTCTGAATTTTAGTGTGAATTCCGGCAAATAAGCAAAACATTTCTTAGCAATTTCTACTTCTTTAGTAAATATTTCGACAACTTTTTCTTGATAAAATCTATCAAGATCCTTTAATGATGGTGTATAAACATACTTATCATCAAAGGTTACCTCATCAGCATCTTCTTTTATTTCAATATAATATTTTTTACCTAAATACCAAAACTTATCATCGTCTTTACATCTATCTTCCATTTTTTCATACATTTTCAAAATATCTTTCTCATTTTCTCCGATAAGTTTTAATATACTATTAGAACTTAAAAACATTGGTGCATTAACATAGAGTTTCAAATCTTCTTTAACTCGAAAATAAATATTTTTATTATTTTTTCTATTTACTATTACTTCTATTTCTAATCCATTACTTGCTTTGTATGTCATTTTTAAGTATATCCCTTATTTCTTCTAATGTTTTAAGTTCAGCACTTTTAGTGTCTTTCTTTTCTTCTTTCTTTTCCTTTTTAGCAGTTACTTTATTTACTACTTTAACAACTAAAAATAAACAGAAAGCCACGATTAAAAAGTCTATAACACTTTGAATAAATGCCCCATACATAATTTGGGTATCCCGAAATGTTATGGATAGATTGGAAAAATCAACACCACCAAGAATAAGACCAATAATTGGTGTAAATATATTATTAACAAGACTAGTTACAATTGATGAAAAAGCACCACCAACAATAACCCCAACAGCTAAATCTAACACATTACCTCTAGCAATAAATTTCTTAAATTCTTTTATCATACTACCACTTCCTATATAATTTTATCACATAAAAACTGGTATTGCTACCAGTTTATTTAAAAGACAATTTTAAATGTATTTTTTCTTTATTATCTTAAAACTATCCGTTAGTCAGTAATCAAAATCGGGTCACTGGCAGTGCCAGTTCCCCCAGCATAAGCCACCGAAGACTCAAGATAAAAGGACGGGCGCACGCCACCGTACTCCGCAGTACTGCTGTTCACACCAGCGTTCATAACCTGGCCTGTGTACCGCACGACGAACGCATTAGTCGTATTGTTCGAACGGCGGGAAATTGTCCATTCCGTTACTCCCATATACATCCAATTATTATCATCGTTTGTACTATTATTGTAATTAGCTAAACCCCTATTCCAGTTTTCTGAACTAACTGCATAGCCATAATCACTTATATACATTAACCCTACTTTTGCACTATATGTTGTGATACTTGAACTGCTTCCTAGTTCCGTTGTATAGTATTGTTTTGCTGTATTTGTCCCCCTACTTTCCATTCTATTGTTGCTATCATGCTTGCCCATTCACCTCCTATTGTATTTAAATATGTCCCATTTAATATTTCTGTATTTAATGTGCTATTGCTCCAAATGTTACTTTCAATACTGCTAGAACCACTCCAATAATAAGTTGGTATACTACTTAAACTTCCTTTATAGTAACTAGAACTTGGTGTTCCATTTCTTGATGGCGCTGTTCCGAGTGTGCTTTCTCCTGCATAATCATGTTTTATTAGTTTTACTTGGCCATCAAATACTCCTATGATTCGGTATAAATTATCATAAGGGCATGGAGTTACATCACTTCCAAAACATACATAATTATTAGGGTCTCCACTAAATCTATATGAGTTAACACCAGCTTCTTGATCAGCATTGGTATATGTTCCTGTTCCATCATGATAGTATAATCCATTTTCGCCATCTGTTCCTGTATATACCTCTGTCGTTATATAATCTGCTAACGTTAATAATGCTACATCAAAATACACATAACAAATATATGAGACATATACTATTTTTATCAGCTTTGAATATCGTAAGAATTACATCACTAAGTAAAAAAGAAAACGACATTGAAATTTATTACAGAAAAAAACGTAACGAAGGTAAACATCATTACGTTGCTACAATTGCTACAACTACAAAATTACTCAGAAAAATTTTTGCAGTTTGCAAACAAATTAATAAATAGTTATCACCACATAACTACATTAATATTATATACCAAATAAAACACAAATGTTAATTTTTTAAAAAAAAGTTAAATTTTGTGTCTTTTTGGCATGTATATAATACCATAAAAATTTACTCTTGACAAATCTTAGAATGTCACTTATCTGAAGTATTTGATTCCATCATTACTCTATTAGTTTGACTATCCCAATACATTTTACTTTCATTTTCACATTTTGACAGAATTTCATTAAAAACATATCCATCCTGTGGCCATGTAGTATCACTAGTTACTTGATACTCCCCACTACCAGCTTCTGTTTCATACATCATAGTAAGTGCATTAGTATTCATTAATTGTTTACTTTCTTCATTATTTATAACTATTCTTTTTGTGTTATTATCAATTAATAGTATTATTATAATTAAAAATATAACCAATATTATTGATACCCCAAAAATTAATTTTTTGTAGTGATATCCTAGTTTTGTTTGTCCCATATAAACTTCAATTCCTTTCTTCTGGCATAATGCAAATTTGGTATAAACTAAAGTATTGCAATTCTAACATGTACCCTCTATATTTTCCATATTATCAAAAAAACTCAACCTTTTCAGGTTGAGACAGCGTAAATTTACACTATTTAACATTATTTAATATTAACTACAAATTCATTATTCTCATCTAAATCGACAACTAATGTTGAACCAATAGATATATTACTATCAATCAATTTATGAGCAAGTAAACTTTCAATATTCTTAGTAATATATCTTCTTATAGGTCTAGCCCCATATCTTTCATCGTAAGATTCTTCGATAATCTTATCTTTGACAGCATTGGTAATTTCTACATGTAAATAATTTTGTTGTAACCTTTCATTAATTTCTTTAATAATCTTATCGACAATATCTCCAACAACATCTTTCTTAAGGGAATTAAATACTATTATTTCATCTATACGATTGATGAATTCAGGACGGAATGTATTTTTTAATTCATTCATTACCATTTCGCGAGCATTATCTAATCCTTCTAGAATATATTCACTACCCAAGTTACTTGTCATAATAATTATAGTATTTTTAAAATCAACTGTTCGACCTTGAGAATCTGTAAGACGTCCATCATCTAAAATTTGCAAAAGAATATTAAATACATCTTTATGAGCCTTTTCAATTTCATCAAAAAGCACTATTGAATATGGATTTCTTCTTACTGCTTCCGTTAGTTCTCCACCTTCGTCATATCCGACATATCCTGGAGGAGCTCCAACTAAACGAGAAACATTAAATGCTTCCATATATTCCGAACAATCAATTCGAATCATGTGTTTTTCATCATCAAATAACTCATAAGCAAGACTCTTAGCAACTTCCGTTTTACCTACACCAGTTGGTCCTAAGAAGATAAATGACCCGATTGGTTTTGTTGGATCTTTAATTCCACTTCTTGCTCGAATAATCGCTTCACTAACAAGTTTTAAAGCATTATCTTGGCCCATGACTCTAGATTTTAATCTATCATATAAATGTAGTAATTTATCTTTTTCACTACTTACTAATTTCGAAACTGGAATGTGTGTCCAACGGGAAATAATTTCAGCAATACCTTCTTCATCAACAACATCAGAAAGAATACTACTTTGATTATTATCTTGCAACTTTTTTAGTTCTTGTTCAAGTTTTGGAATAGTACCATGTCTTAGTCTTGCACTAGTTTCAAGATCATAATTATTTTCAGCAGTTGCCAAATCAAATCTAGCTTTTTCTAATTCTTCTTTCTTCTTATTGATTTCTTCTTTAACACCTTTTTCAGTTTCCCATTTATCTCGCATTATCTTTTCTTGGCTCTTCAAATCAGTAAGTTCTTCTTCAATCTTCGCAAGTCTTTCGCGACTCAATTCATCTTTTTCTTTCTTGATTGCTTGCTTTTCTATTTCCAAACTCATGATTTTACGAGTAAGTTCATCAAGTTCAACCGGAACTGAATCAAGTTGCATTTTTATTGTTGCACATGCTTCATCAACTAAATCAATAGCCTTATCTGGCAAAAATCTATCAGTAATATATCTATCAGATAATGTTGAGGCCGCAACTAAGGCGCTATCTTTAATGGTAACACCATGAAATATTTCAAATCTTTCTTTTAAACCACGAAGTATAGTAATCGTATCTGCCACATTTGGTTCACTTACTAAGACTTTTTGAAATCTTCTTTCAAGGGCTCCATCTTTTTCTATAAACCTACGATATTCATTTAAAGTTGTTGCCCCGATAACATGGATTTCCCCACGAGCAAGCATTGGTTTTAACATATTAGATACGTCCATAGCTCCGGTATCACCTGCTCCAACAATCATGTGAATTTCATCGATAAACATGATTATTTGACCATCACTATCTTTTATTTCTTTTAAGACTGCTTTTAGTCTTTCTTCAAATTCACCACGATATTTAGCACCAGCAACTAATGAACCTAAATCAAGTTCCCAAATAGTATGATCTTTTAGACTGTTAGGCACATCACCTTTTACTATTCTTTGAGCAAGACCTTCCACTATGGCTGTTTTACCTACCCCTGGTTCTCCGATTAATACCGGATTATTCTTACTTTTACGCGACAATATTCTAATAACATTACGTATTTCTTCATCACGTCCAATGACAGGATCAACTTTATTATCCTTGACATTTTTAGTTATATCCCGTCCATATTTATTTAAAACATCTTTTAATTCTTCTTCATTATTTGGATACATATTATACCCCTCCTTTACGATACGTATTGTAACACTAAAATTAGCACTTGTCAATATCAAGTGCTAATTGTTTAGAATTTATATTTGTCGAACTTTGTCGTACCCTTTTTCTTGCGTTTATATTGTTTTAATTTTAGAATAATAAACTGTTACCCATTAGTGGGAGTGCCTGTTTAACTTTAGTATCTTGTATAATCGGGGGTTTTGACCTTTAGAGAGCCGGGTATTGGGGAAAACCATGAGTAATAATATATTTTATCAACTTGTGATAATCTTGTTGTTTGGTATTATATATCAAAATATAGAAAAAAGGCACCGAAAATAGTGCCTGCCAACTAAACAGGTGCTAACCACTAAGGGTAACACTCATATTTATAATATATCAAAATACTCATAATTATTCAAGTTTTTTTAACGTCGATTTGTCGGACTCTTTTCCTTGCAATTATTTTCAATTATTCTTAGAATAAATAACCGTTACCCATTAGTGGGAGCGTCTACTTTGCTTTGCTGGATTCCAGCTATCAGGGGGAACCTTGGGAGTCAGGTTTGAAAGGAGAGTGAGGTCATGAACGATAATGAATTTTGTCTAGTAATGATAATCATTATACTTAGCTTAATTGCTGATATAAAGGAAAAAAGACGCTAAAATAGCGTCAACACAGATGCTACCCACCACTATGGGTAACAACACATATAATATACCAAATTATTCGTTATTATTCAATACATTATCAAAAATATTTAATATTTTAATGTGCGGTTATAATAGATGTGTAACATTTATTCCGATTTGTCATTAATATTTCATGAACCAATAATGTGGTAATGAGGATGAAAGGCAGTAATAAATGCTACGCATATAAAGCAGCCTACCACATTATTCCTAAAATTTTAATGTTTTCGGCATTACTTACAAATTTATGGAGTGAAATCTACATATAATTCTTACAAATTCTTGTTAGAAGTAATAAAAAGATTTCCATTCAAAATTTATACTGTAAGAACCGATAATGGATTAGAATTCACTAAACGGTTAATTGCTAAAGATGAAAACAGTCTTACAATATTTGAACATGGCCTAGCTAAAGCAGATATCCGACACGACTTAATTAAACCTTACACGCCTAACAAAATGGTAAGGTTGAAAGAAGTCATAAGAAAGATAATGAACGGTTTTATTCTACTCGCCGCTTTTATTCAATTGATGTGGTTCATGATTATTTTAACAAGTTAAAATAATCTATAGTTGGTTTGTCGTGACTTTGACTTATGTTTGACAAACCTACAAATTGCTAATCTTTTAAAATCTATATTTGTCGAACTTTGTCACACTGTTTTTCTTGCGTTTATAACGACTTAACTTTAGAATAAATAACTGTTATCCGTAGTGGGAGCGTCTGCTAACTTTTAGTAATTACCGTATTTTTTTCTGGGGGTTTTCTTCGGGAGAGGTCTTTAGTGAAAGAGGTGATGCAATGAACGACAAAGCTTTTTGTCAAGTAGTTATAATTCTGGTACTCGTACTTTTTAGTAATAGAGGCCAAGCAAAAAGACGCTAACAATAGCGTCTACCCAAGTAGATGCTACCCACCACTATGGGTAACAACATATATAATATACCAAAATATCCTTAACTATTCAAGTATCTTTATTTATTTTTCAAAATATCCTTAGCAGCTACAATTCCTGTTGCGGCTGCCGTTACAATATTTCCAGCTTTACCAGCACCATCACCAACAAAATAAATATTTTCATCCGCCAACTTCATATTATTATCAGTTTCTATTTCATTACTAAAGAATTTTATTTCTGGTCCGTATAATAAGGTTTCATCATTAGCAACTCCTGGAATAATCTTATCTAAAGTTTCTAACCCTTCCAAAATATTGGTAATAATACGATGAGGCAAAACTAAAGCTAAATCTCCAGCGACACAATCTTTGAGTGTTGGTTCGATAAAACCTTTATTAATCCTTGATTCCGTACTTCTTCTACCTCTTTTTAAATCCTTAAGTGTTTGAACTATCGGTTTACCTCCTCCAAGAGTATTGGCAATCTTGGCAATTGATTCGCCATATTCTCTAGTATTTGTCACCGGTTCAGTCAAACTAATTTTAGAAATAAAAGCAAAATTAGAATTATTACTTTTCTTAGATTTTAAAGCATGTCCATTAACACAAATATAACCATAATAGTTTTCCTTAGTTACATAACCTCCGGGATTAGTACAAAATGTTCTTATTTCATCATCATAAGTTCTTGTTTTAATAAATATACTAGGGTCATATATCGTATTAGTAATGCTTTCTAGTATTTCTCTTCGCACTTCTACTCTAACTCCAACTTCAATACTTTGAGATACATAAGGAATATCATGTTTGTCGGCGATTTCTTGAATCCATTTTGCTCCAGTTCTTCCTGGGGCTATTATTATATTTTTAGTATCAACACTATAATCTTTTTTATATAACTTACCAGTCAATTTATAATAGTCTTTTTCTTTGGTGTAATCTAGTATTTCACAGCACTCTAATATTTCTACCCCTTTATCTTTTAGAAACTCTGTAAAATCACTAATATATTTAGGTAAATTATCACTACCTAGATGTTTTTGTTTAATAACTAATAGATTAGCGCCATTTCTAGCTACCATTTCTTTAATCTTTAATGCTTCATCCATATTACTAGGATAAATATCACTATCCATACCAAACTTTGTAAATACACTTTCGGTATAATCGATTAGTTCTTCGGCTTCACTGATACTCATATATTTATATAAGTTACTTTTACCAAGTTTAGGAATAAAATTTAATTTACCATCACTAAATGTTCCTGCACCACCAAAACCTGCCATAATATTGCAAGGATTACAATTAGCACAAGGAATTTTCTTTTCATTCATCGGACAATGCCTATTGCACGCCAAGAAGCCCTGATCTAGCAAAGCAATCTTAAGTTTTGGATTATTGCTAATAAGTTCATAAGCAGCAAATAAACCAGCAGGACCTGCTCCAACAATTACTACATCTTTCATATCATTACTCCTTACTTTAAATACTTCATTTCTTTTTATCCACAATTGGCTTAAACAAGAATAGCATTTCTTATCTTTATTAACACAAAAGGGACAATAACCCTTATTTTTATAATAATTAGTTCCTAAATCTATATACAATTCAAAACCTAACTTTTCCAATAAAAACTTTGAATTAATATACCTACCATTATCGCCCCAACCTTCATACAAAATATCACAAGCTTCATTATTTATACACAAAGACAATAACTTAGTACCAATTCCTTTCCTTTGATATTCCTTATCAACTGCAAAATAAAGTATCTCTTTTATGTCAGTCATGCCCAGACTATAACTATCAGTTTTAAGAATATCACTAATTCCACAAACACCTATAATATTATTTTGATATTCACAAACAAAATAATTAGAAATGCTATCAGTAATCTCTGCAATATTATTTTCAATTATCGAATGATTTTTTTGCAAATTACAAGTTCCTATAGTACCTGACACCAGTTTAGCTATCTGCTCTACATCTTTAATTTCTGCTTTTCTATAAAGCAAATCCTGATATTCCACTTTAATTAATTCTCCATCGATTTTAGTTTTTCTTCTTCTTCCGCTAAAGTCTTTCTTTCCTTTTCAACCAATTCTTGCGGAGCCTTATTTACATAGTTAACATTCGCTAGTAATTTCTTACGTCTTTCAATACTTTGTTTTAATGATTCAATTTGTTTTTGTTTAAGTTCTAAGTCTTCCTTGCTAAGTACTACTTCGTAATAGATATCTAAATCATAATCTTGATATTTAACATTTATCTTATTTTTGGCAGATTCTTGAATTATCATATCGTTATTAATCTTTAATACTTTAAATATCAAATCATAATTAGCATCACTATTAACTTTTACTTCGTAGTCCTTACCAATTTTGTTTTCTAATTTTACATTTCTAAACATTCTAATAAATTCTAATTTAGCATTAACACTTTCTAATTCAGTATTAAATACTTCTTTTTTATTGAAAGTTGGATAAGTACTAATCATAATATTTTCTTCTTTAATTGGAAGCATATTATAAATTTCATCTGTTACATAAGGCATAAATGGATGTAACATTTTAAGAATACTTGTAAGTACTTTAAGAAGAACTGATTTTGTTGTTAAACTTTCCAAACTAAATTTAGCAAATTCAATATAATTATCACAAAAATCATTCCAGATAAAACTATAAAGTTCAGAGCCAACGATATTAAATTCGTAATGTTCCATACTCTTAGTAACTGTTTTTATTAAATTATTTAACTTAGTTAATATCCATTTATCTTCTTCGCTCAAAGCATCTAAAGTATAATTGCTATCGTTTAAGTCTTCGATATTCATTAAAACAAAACGTGAAGCATTCCATAACTTATTGATAAAGTTCCAAGTAGAAGCTACTTTTTCTTCATCATAACGAAGATCCATCCCTGAAGCCGTACTAGTTGCTAAGAAGAAACGTAGAGAATCAGCCCCATATTTTTCAATAACATCCATTGGATCAACACCATTACCCAAAGACTTACTCATCTTTCTTCCTTCTTTATCGCGAATCAAACCATGAATTAAGCAATCTTTAAATGGTCTTTTACCTGTAAAATGTAGTCCTTGGAAAGTCATTCTATTTACCCAAAAAGGTATAATATCATAACCAGTAACTAAAACATTATTAGGATAAAATTTCTTAAAATCATCAGTAATTTCTGGCCAACCTAAAGTTGAAAATGGCCACAAGGCACTACTAAACCAAGTATCTAATACATCTGGATCTTGTACCCAATCATCACCTGGAGCAGTATCTCCAACATATACTTCATCACCCTTATACCAAGCAGGAATTCTGTGTCCCCACCAAAGTTGACGAGATATACACCAATCATATGTTATTTCCATCCAGTGGTTCATGATTTTTTCAAAACGGGCCGGAACAAAATTTACTTTAGTATCTTTATTCTTTTGGTTTTCTAAAACAGCATCTGCTAAAGGACGCATTTTAACAAACCATTGCTTTGATAAGTATGGTTCAATCATTACTCCACTTCGCTCACTATGGCCAACATTATGAGTTATTTCTTTAACAGAAATAAGTAAATCTTGTTCTTCTAAATCTTTAACTAATTCTTCGCGACAAGCGAAACGATCAAGGCCTGCATACTTACCAGCATTTTCATTCATTGTGCCATCTGGATTAATGACAACAATTCTTTCTAAATTATGTCGATTCCCTACTTCAAAGTCATTAGGATCATGCGCTGGCGTAATCTTAACGATACCTGTTCCAAATTCTGGATCAGCATGTTCATCTCCAATAATTGGAATAAGTCTATTAGATATCGGAAGTCTTACCATCTTACCAATTAACTTATTGTAACGATTATCTTGCGGATTTACAGCAACTGCAGTATCTCCAAATAATGTTTCAGGTCTTGTTGTTGCAACTTCCAAATAATCATCAGTTCCCGCAATATAATATTTAATATGATAAAAAGCACCCTTTATTTCTTTATAAATAACTTCTTCATTGGATAAGGCAGTCATCGCCGCAGGATCCCAGTTAATTATTCTTTCTCCCCGGTAAATTAAACCTTCTTCATATAATTTTTTAAATACATGAACAACTGCTTTATTAAGTCCCTCATCAAGGGTAAATCTTTCTTTCGAATAACATAAAGATAAACCTAACTTCGCCCATTGTTTATGAATGTTGTCGGCATATTCATCTTTCCAATCCCAAGCATATTTTAGCCATTCTTCCCGAGTTAAACTCCTTGGATTAATACCCATATCTTTAAGTTTGGCATCAACTTTAGCTTGGGTAGCAATACCAGCATGATCCATCCCCGGAAGCCACATAGCATTATAGCCTTGCATTCTTTTAAAACGAATTAAAATATCTTGCAAAGTAGTATCCCAAGCATGACCTAAATGTAGTTTTCCTGTAACATTTGGTGGGGGAATAACTATCGCATAAGGTGGTAAGCCATCTCTTTCTTCAAAATAATTATTTTGAAGCCAATTCTCATATTTTCCTTCTTCAACAGATTTATGATCATATTTTTTATCTAACATATTATTCATCCTTTCCAAAAATAAAAAAGGATGATACCAAGGAGTCATAAATGACGGTACCATCCTTTATTTAACTTAATTATTTTAAGGCATCTCTGCCGTATTTCTCCATTTGCAACCTTCAAATAACCTTAATTTTAGTTTCCACCAACCACTAAATCTCTTTAAATAAGTATTATTTTACTCCTCAAATTTCTTCAAAACACAAACTTATTTTAACAAAAAATTTAAGCTTGTTCAATAGTTTGATACAAATTTCCATCTAACATTATTTCTACCCCTGCCTCTGTTTCGTTAAAATATAACGAAGTATAAGATGGCAATGTTATTCTTCTAATCTCAGCTGAACTTAAATCTTGATAAACTGATAAAGAATTATCTGGATTAAGTATTATTATATAATCTTGCGTAGCATATACTCCACTCTTTGTAACTGCCCCTAAAAATTCTTGATTATTATAATTATATATATGATAAGCATTATCATAAGTAATATAATAATTATCATTAAAATCTACTATTTCTTGTGAAAATGCCGGATAACTACTAGTTCCATCAGAATTTAAAATATACCAATAATTATTCCTTTTAGCAATAAACTTTGAAGTATCCAATTTACCATCTATAATATGAGCAGGTAGACTAATATATTCATAATCGTAATCAATAGTTACAACTAACGTTTGATCATTTACTGTAACTACTCCCCAGAAATCACCACTTCTAACAATTAATATTTGTGATGCATGCTCAACCCTATATGTTTTTATTGCATCAAAATTACTAATAGTTCTTCCTAACAAAACACTATAAACATAATCATATCTATCTTGATGAAATATTGCAACATTAGGATTTAAAACTGTTGGAATTTCATAATTTCCATCTTTAAAATAATTTGTATGATAATTATTATCATCAATTACTGTTGTAGTTTGAGTACAATCAACACAATCATATGTAGCAATAAGCTCATCATTATAATAAAAATACACTTTATTATTATATAAAAAATCATGATTAGGATTATCATCAACAATTGTTGGACCATCTTCAGTCCTTGCAGAACTCCTATAAGTCCCAACTATTGAAGCTGGAAGGAATATTGCTAACAAAACTATAATAGTAATTAAAGTTTTCTTATCTTGCATATTTCCTCCCTAACTCAAATTAATTTCTACTACTTGATTACTTCCATTATGTGTATAAGTTAATACCAAAACATTACCATTTAAGCCATATTTTAATTCATTACTACAATCTTTTCCATCAATTACTATATCAAGATTTTCTGCTATATTAATATTACCTTTAGCAAATGTATAAACCCCCACTTTATTAGAACTATCTACTGTAATATAATATTTTTCTTCCAAAGCAATATATTTATATTCTCCACTTACAATACTGCCATCTAAATTATAAATAACATAATTATCACTAGATTTAACTAAAATATAATCTCCTTTATAATCTACAATTTCATTTTTAGTTTCAATATTTTCAGTTATTTCATTTCCCTTTGTATCAAACAAATGATATGTTCCATCGCTTCTTTGCATCAATATATTACCATTTAGTCCAGATGCCTTAGTATTAGTATTTCCATCATCATCTTTAAATGCGATAAGACCATTTACATTACTTGATTCAATATTTATAAGTCCATAAGAATCACTAGTATTTTTAGCTAACACTATTGTACCAGCAGTTTCTACAAAATTAATCTTATTTTCATTATTATAATATTTAGCATCAACTTCTTTATAAGTAGCCATATTCTTACTATTTCTTAAATCATATAAAATTATATTGTCATTTGCTCCAGGCCTTGAAGTATCAGCTATAAATACATATCTTTCATTATATATTGGTAAATATCCTAAATCCGGATTATCTTCTTCCTTAAAAACATTACTTTCTTTAGCAACAAAACAATTTGTAAGTTCTGTTGTAGATTCTGTTACTTCATTAGCATAATTACATGCATAACTACCTAACACTTCCGTTTTCTCTGCATCTTTATAGAAATATAGCTTACCTTGAAAATAACTATAATATTCCTGAGTCTTACTAAATTTACCCTCATTTAGATTAACATCAGTATATTCCTCATCATATTCAATTCTTAAAGTATTTCCATTAACATAAGCATCAAAAGCTTCTTCTTTACCAGTTTGAACTAATTCATCATTAAATATTAATTCTGTATTATATTTATTACTACTAATCCGTATTCCTTCCATAGTCATATTATCTGCATCTTTATCAAATACGTATAATCTTTTATTATCAGCAGCAATTATATAAGAATCTACAAAACGAATATAATCATATGCTTCCTCGCTTTGTCTTACACCTTGATAATTATAAATGTAATAGTCCCCATCAATTTCTACACTAATATTAGTACCATCAAAGTTTTTGATTTCACCAGGAATATTCTTACTTACTTCACTACCTTCTAAATCAAGTAAAACATAGTTACTGTTATTAGCTCCAACTATTGCATCACTTTCAAGAATATATCCTAAATAATCATACTCAAATTCAATCAAATTTTCTACATTATCTTCACTAAATACTAATGTACCATAATTATCATCTAAATCTTTAACAATCACTTTATCACTACTTACTTCCTTAACTAGTGCATATTCATCTGTTACTTCTTTAGATTCAATATTGTATAATAAAACATTGCCATCTTCAGTCTCAGTATTATCATATATAAATACATAGTTATCTAGTATTATATCACTTCTAAATTCAACTGGAATTCCATTTTCATAGACATTTTTATTTACATCAAAATCATCTTCATTGCTGTAATAAGCAACATAACATAATTCTTCATCTTTATTAGTGCATTCGTATTCCCCTAATTCTTCATCATTTTCTCCTAGGAATACTAACCAGCCATCTTCATAACGGTAATTATCTTTTTCAACTATTACAACTGGTTCTTCAGGTTTCTTATTTTCCTCTTCGTCATCTTTTTTAAATACCAAGAAATAAAGAAGAATTCCAACTATAACAAGAAGTAATATAACACCACAAACAATCATAATTACCTTTTGTTTTTTACTTAACTGACTCCATTTACTAGGACCTTTAGGTTTCTTTTCTTTTTTCTTCTTTTTCTTACCATCCTCTGGATCGGTTACTTCAGGCATATCATATTGGGTATTAGTTATTTCTTCATTCTCATCAATTTCCACAATCTCATTTTTGTTCTTATTTTCCTCTTCATTCTTTTTTATTTCATTTAAGATATCATCTTCTAACATAAGTTTAACCTCCATATCTTATGAAATAATTGTAGCATATTTTTAGGTATTTTAAAAGAGTCTTATGACTCTTTTGTATTGTTATATTGTTTACAGGCTTTCTCTAATAATTTGAAATTACAACATCTATTTTTTATACTTAATGGTAATTTATTATTTATATACAATTTATATAATTTTTGAGATTTATTTTTAACTTTATCCAAATTATTATTTAACCAAATCAATTGTTTTTGTAACAATATTAAATATTTAACTTCATTAATATCTTTTGATTTTCTATTTAAATCCGGCAAAATATAGTTTTTGCTAGTAACAGGAATCATATTATTAAAATTAATAGCTCCTAGAATACCATTATCAATTTTTAGAAAGTCTATAGTATTTTTCATAACTAAATGTTTTGGTTTGGGGCTATATAATGGAGCAAAGTATTCTAACTCACCAATATTAAATAATATTCCGATAAATGGTCTAGTATCTTTCTTGCCATAATTATAAGCAACCCTTGAATCTAAAGTTCTTAAATAATTACAATAATTTGTATCAATAATTACTAATTTTAAGTTATACATTTTATAACCCCCTTCTCTAATTATATGTATTTTATCATAGATTTACATAAAGCAAAAGACTGAAATGTTACTTTCAGTCAACTTTTTTAGTTCCCATTTATGGCTGGGTTCACCGCTTTATTAGTTTCCATTTAATGGCTGGATTCACCGCTTTGTTAGTTCCCCATTTTCGGCTGGGTTCACCACTTTTTAACAACTACCTTAGTAGTTATTAATATTATATGCATTTTTTCTAATGCAAATAAATAATATCATACTATCCCTATTATTTCAATAACTTTTAATTATTTTTAAAGTCTTGATACCAACTATCTAGTTTATCTTTTACACTATTAAATACTTTACCACCGACATCTCCTAGGAAGTTAATAGCATTCTTTGTGTAATATACTAATTCGTCTTTAGCATCTATTATGCTTTGATAATTTTCTTCCCCTAGTTTTTCGCGAGCAAAGTTATTTAAGCTATTAGCACCACTCTTAATAATTTCACTAGCCTTATTAAATGCTTTACTAGCAGTATCACTAATAGTTTCTTTATATCCCGGTATCTTACTTTCAATAGCACTATCAACTTTACTAGCAATTTCTAATACTTTTTGTTTTCCGCTATCAGTTAATTCATCAAAAGTAACTCCACTAATTTCTCCATTATAGAACAAAAAATCTACAATACTTACAAATACACCTTTAGCAGAATCCGCAAATGATGAATCACTTCCATCACCATTATTTATTTTAGTTAAAGAACTTTCCAAACTATTAATAACTACTTCATCATTATTTGAATAATTACTTGTCTCACTAATGTCATTAGTATTATTAGTAGAATTATTACTTTGAGTATTTTTACTACTTGTACTATCATCATTACTTATAATATTTATAGAATTATTTTCACTACTACTATTATCACTTATTACCTGTTCTTCTTTAATATCTATTTCATCACCAATTACTTCAATTTCATTATTGCTATTATTACTTTCAGTACTAGCTACCATATCTACACGAGTATAAACTTCTTTTTTATTTATGTTTAATCCAATTACCAATCCTATGGCAAGTATTACTATAGCCCCAATTATAAATGGTAAATTAGAATTCTTAACATACTTCATAAAAAATCCCCTCCTTGCAGTATATTATACTACAAAGAAGGGAAAGCGTCAAAAAGGGGCATAACATGCTAGTCATATATGACAAATTAAGTTTCTACTTCATCAAATTAATCTAGCAAACCTTTTTCTCAATACCACAGATTCACACTTGCTTTTTTATGTTGATAACTCGGCGGCCTCCGGGCGGATTGAGAGCCGCCGGCGGAGGCTTAAAGGCCATCACACTGCAAGGCGATATGGATCACTTGAAGTTCCTGTTCCTCCGCTAAGTTCTACATTAGATTCTAGATAAAAGACCGGTCTAGCGGCATACCCGAGGCGAGCGCTATAGCTGTCCAAGTAGCCGTTGCTGCTCACATTAAACACGTAGTCACTGCTCGACGAATTCGGAGTTACTGTCCATTCATCAAGCTCCATATATAGCCAATTGTTTGATGTTATTGTTGAACTGTCATAATCGCCTATAACTGTTGCCCACGCATCGGGACTTGCGGCATATCCATAATCGCTTGGATACATTAATCCTATTTCATCGCTATATGTAATTGGATTACTTCCATATCCCGTGTTATTTCTTTCGCCATTATAAAATGCTTTGGCTGTATTATCCCTTGATGTCATTCCTCCCAGATGCCATGTTGTTTCTGCTATTAAGTTTTGCCATGTTGCACCTAAATAATTCCAATAATTGGTATTTAGATTTATTGTATTAAATTCACTTGTTGTCCAGTTATTTGATCCATACGTACTTACACTTGTATCATAATTCCATCTATATGCTGCTATTGTACTTGTATCCATACTTCCTTTATAATTTGAAGTTGATTGATTATATGTACCATAATAATCTCTTCCATCCGTTCCAAGCATATCACTTGTTGTATAATCGTTCTTTATTAATTTTACTTTTCCATCAAATACTCCGATGATTCTATATAGGTTTTCTGCTGGACATGTTTCTTCATCATTTCCAAAGCATACATAATTAATTGGATTTGCTCCTGCATATCGATATGAATAATCTTCTGCATCGAGTACAGCAGTTTCAATAGTTCCACTACCTACATTAATCATTATAACTGTGGAATATACTGTCATTGCTGCATATCCACTACATGATTCTTGTGATACCGGAGTATTATTATTCATATCTGTATATACAGTCGCTCCACTAGTGGTTGTTTTACAAGTTCCACCATCCCATGTTACTTCTTCAACTATACCTTCTGCTAAACCGTCGGTAATTACTGATGCATCATAATACATACCCGCAAATGAATAAACGGTGTTACAATCTTCTGCATTTGTTGACGGAGCGCCATCAGGAAAACTTAACACTTGGTTGCCTTCAAACATACAATATTCATTTTCACTAGTATATGTACCATTATGATAATATAATCCATTTGATTCTGGATTTTCTTCGTTATATAACCTTGCTATATCACATGCCATTGTGCCTGGCTCACATATTTCATGATAATTTGTCTCACCCCTGCTTAATATTATTTCAGCATCTAATGTACTCCCGCCATTTTCTGATTGATTGGTTGTTAAATTTATAAACGTTACTGTAAATATCCAATCTTGTTCTGTTGCATCTGTACTTGAACTTGATGTTATTTCATAATTGCTTGCTATATTAATTAGACCAGATGCTGTTGTTATATCAAAACCTTTAGTAATAGTTCCATCAGCATTTTCAGCTTCAACATATTTTAAATCGCTATTTGCAAGTTTTGTAACGGGATTTCCTTCTGGATCTGTTATAGTAAGTACTATCTCTGGCTTGTTATCTTCTGTTGTATAGATGTATTCATTTGTATTTATTAAAAAATATACATAATAATCAAATGTTGCACTCTTATTTGTGGAATTGGCAAGTAATGATGCTGTTCCTGTTGCTGTGTCTGAAAGTCCTCCACCACCTTCAACTACATTAAATTGAGTTGGGTTTAGAGTTATATCCTTATCAATACTAAATTGTAAGTTATCGGTTGTATCTGCTGTTATATTAACATTGCCTATAGCACTACCAGATATTTGGGCTACTATATAAGCAAAAGATATACCTATAAATACTACAAGTACACTTACTAAGATTATTATTTTTTTACGCTTATCGTTTAATTTTGTTTGTTCCATTTTTATCTACTCCTCTTTATTTTTAATCTATATCCATTATAACACAATGTGCGTATTTAGAGAAGATAAAACACAAATTTATTTTTAAATGGGAAAATAAATACGGTGATAACTATGTTTGAGAACAAATTAGAGGAATTAAAAGAAGAAAAAAATCTAAAATCTAAGGATATCTCTAAGTATTTGCATGTACATGAATCAACTTATTCAGAATGGAAACATAGCAAAATTCCTATTCCTACTAAGCGATTAATTGAATTAGCAGATTTTTATCATATAAATATCGACTACATGATTGGATTAAGTAAAAATAAAATTACTATAGATAAGGCTACTGTGATAGATTTAAAATTAATTGGAGAAAGATTAAAAACCACAAGGAAAAAATTGAATTTATCTCTAAGAAATTTAGGCAACAAACTCAACTTTTCTTTTTCGGCATTTGCTAGTTATGAAAGAGGAGAAAAACTAATTAATTCTGAAATATTAATTAGTTTTTGTGAGGCTACTGGAGTCTCTATTGATTGGATATTAGGAAGAACTGATTATTGAAGCACGCAGAATAAAAAAGAGCAGTTTTAGATATTTGTATCCAAAATTGCTCTTTTTAAAAAACTAGAGAAAAACTCTCTAGTCCGATTTAATATCATTTTTTTTCTTACTTTTCTTTCTAAATTTATAAAACCATATTATAAATCCTATAAAAATTATGACAAGGATTATTAAAACTATGTGGGAATATTGATCAAATATACCTAAAATTGATTCCCAATTATCTCCTACTCTATTGCCGATAAATATTAATACTGTGTTCCAAATAAGAGAACCAACTGTAGTATAAAGTAAGAATTTAATCATTGGCATTTCACTCATACCTGCTGGTATAGATATTAAACTACGAACAATTGGAATAAATCGACAAAAAAATACGGTAATATTTCCTTTTTTATCAAACCATTCATCTGCCATATCAATATCTTTTTCTTTAAGTCTTAAAACTTTTCCAATCTTACCAGAGATAATTTTTTTTAATCTCTCTTTATTAAATATTTTACCTATAAAATATAATGCTATTGCCCCAATTACTGAACCAAGGGTAGCAGCAATAATCATAATATATACATTTAAATCGATAGTTGTAGTTAAAAAGCCCCCACCAATAAGTATTACTTCTGAAGGTATTGGTGGAAATATATTTTCAATAGCTATTAAGGCAAATACTGCAAAATAACCATATTTACTCATAAGAGACAATATCAATTCTTGCATAGTGCACTCTCCAATCACTAAAATTTTAGCATCTTATTAAGTGTTTGGCAACACAATTTAAGAAACTTGACAATTATCTTTGGAAATTTTTTCTATCTTAATTAAAATCATTGCTTTTTTCATTTTAAATAGTTAACTCTTTTTATCTGGCTTTTGTTTCCGAAGAAGATTTAAATTTCTATATTTTGCTAAAACTTCTTCCGTTTTGTCTGGATTATAGTGAAATTTATCTAAATATGTGGCAATAGATTCACTATCGTTTGATGGATGATAAGTATTTTTTTCTTCTTCTTGTAAATTTTCAACTAATTGGAAAACAACATATCTTACTTCTTCTGGATAATCAGCTATTACTTTCTGAGCCTCCTCTAAAGATAAATTTATTAAAAATTGAGTATTACTTGTAGTATCAATTTTAATTAATAAACCAAATGTGGTTGCTATTTGAAAAGCTTTAGTTAAATCTACATAATTGTTTGCATCTTTGCTTATTCTTTTACAAATATTTTCAAATAATGGATAAAACTTTAAATTGTCATAAAAAATATTTAATTTGCGTTCTAGTATTTTTTTATCTATTATATTTTTATATTCTTTAACTATAAAGTATGCTGATAATAATCTTAAGAAGCTATAGTCGGTTAATATTATAGTTGTTTCTTTTTCCATAATTAAATCACTCTCTAATCAATAAAATTTTAGCATCTTATTAAGAGTTTGACAATACAAATTAAGGAACTTAACAATTATCTGGTAATTATTTTTAAATCACCAATTTGAAGATCCCCAGTTGAAGCATTGTCTTTGTTAAATATTGTATAACAGATTTCTCTTATTTCTTCTAAATTATTAGGAATATCTTTTAAAGACAATCTAACTATCTTTTCTTGATTATTAATTGTTATTTTTCTACTTATTGTACTATTTGCCAATTTAATTTCAATACATACATTAATATTATTTGAAGATTTAAAAGGAACTTCTAAATAAGTTTCATCTTTATTATATTTTTCTAAATTAAGAAGTTGTTCATGAAAATCATAATAAAGCATTACAAAACTATTACCATCACTTTTTTTACTAAATTTATAATTGATATCTACTACCTCAGTTTTAGAAATCGATAATGTACCATTATTTTCTATTGGTAATAAGTTTTGGCATTGAAGAATTATTGGTTTAATAAATTCTTCATACGTCAATATATCATGACCATTTTTTATATTGTTTCTAGTTATTTGTTCTACTTTTATACTATTTTGACCAGATTTAGTATCAACAAAAGAAAATACACAATATAATTTTTTATCAGTAGTTGTTAACAAACTATGGACTACTTTATACCAAAATGTTTCATTTAAATTTGGGGTTATATTCCATGCTGATTTTTTAACTAATATTGGCATGTAGTATTCTTTGGGATCCAAGATGTTTTCGGAGTGATTCTCATCATGCAAAACAAAAGTGGCTTTCATATCACAAATGGTTTGACCTCTATTTCTAAAACTTATTTTTAAATGGTCATTTTCATAAAATATTTCTTTATTCAATTTAACATCATCTAACCTCCAAAATAAATTGATTGTTAAAAATGTTGTCATCAAAGCAAGAGAAATAATCCCTACCATTGCCAATATATTTTGAATAACTGAATCCCCTTCAAGAGCACCATAACCTATTGTGTATAAAAAATAAAGCCCTGTTTCACTAAATATATCTGATAAAGGAATATCACCTACTAATGCTTTATATAAACTGAACATAAAGCAAATAATAAACATTACTACTATAAATATAATTACAGTAT
>CALVIU010000006.1 GCA_944331835.1 uncultured Bacilli bacterium
CATATTACCACATTATCGGTTCCTGAAATTTTGATGGCAAATTGGAATAAATGTTACATATCTATTATAACTGCACACAAAATAAATTACAATATTTTACTATAACTGATAGAATACTTCCTCCAACTATTAATAAATTAGATGCATTTTTATTAAAAAGTACTAATAATCTTAATACACCTCAAAATAGTTTATCATGTCCCATATTTCACCAAATTGGCAGTAACATCATCGACTTAATAAATTATAATGAGATAAAAAACAAAGGAGAATTATTATTTTTAAATATTAATTTTTTAAAAATTTACGATGACAAAATACTATCTAAAACAACTTATTACTTAAATAAAAATAATAAAATAAAAAAATATCATGCCTTACTTGCCATACCTGCCAATATCTTATCTATTGATTTTGCTGGAAACAAAAGATATTTTTATAAATCAGTCCCTAAATATTTAGATATTTCCAAAGTACTCCCATTACTAAGTAAAGAAGAAAATAATGCTTTACTTAAAGTTTCTACATTTCCATATTATACCAAAGACTTATATTTAGATACCAATGCCTTTAGTTTTGCTAAACATTCATTAATCCTCGGTTCATCCGGCTCTGGCAAATCAAAATTCATTAGCAAATTAGTTTACAACATTACCCAAAACCCATCTACTAAAAACAAATATCGCATCGTTATAATCGATCCTCACGCTGATTTAGAAAATGATATTGGTGGACTTGGAAAGGTAATAGATTTTAATTATGAAAATATTGATTTATTTGAAAGTACTACTAATGATACTATTGCCCAAACCGAACTTTTTCTCGATTTATTTAAAAATATTATCGCTGAACAATACAATTCAAAATTAGAAAGAGTATTAAGACATGCTATAAATACATTGCTAATTGCCAAGTCTTTTAATTTTTCTAACTTAAGAAAAATAATCACTGATACTGAATATCGTAGCTGGTTGATAAATACCTTAAACTCTAATCTACCTACGAGCATTATCAATTTCTTCTTATCAGATTTTAATGAATTAAAAACAAAATCTTATACGGAAGCAATTTCTCCAATTATTAGTTTTATTGATGAACTAGAAATGCTCCCAGCTCTAAACAATACCAATATTGCTGAATCGTTAGAAAAAACAATTTCTAGCAACTATTTAACAATATTTTCTTTAAACCAAACTAAAATAGGAACCAAACTAACTAAGACATTATCTGGACTAATTATGAGTCAAATGTTAACTATAATCCAAAAAAGAACCATCAATGAACCGATAATCTTCATCATCGATGAAGTAGCCATTATTGAAAATCCTATTTTAACAAAATTCCTATCTGAAGCTAGAAAATATAATTTATCATTAATGTTAGCTAGCCAATACTTTAACCAACTAACAGATAATCTTAAAAATGCTATTTTTGCTAACACCAGCAATTACTATATCTTCCGTGTTTCCCAAGCCGATGCCACAACCCTTGTTGATAACCTAAATATAAAAATTCCTTTAAATGATACAAAAGAAAAGAAAATTGAACTATTAAGCAATTTAAACAATCGTGAATGCCTGGTCAGAATAGAAAAAAACGGCACTTTAATTTCTCCATTTAAAGCTACAACCTTAAATTATCAAAGTATACCTTATATTAAAAAAGGATTAATGTCAATTAACCGTCCAAAATCTATTAACAATAGTCCAACTACAACATTTAATATGAATACATCACTGAAAGCAAATGATTTAATAATTCCAGATTACAATGAAGGTGAGTGATAAAATGAACGATAAAAAAGCCTTAGAAATAATCAACAAAATATTTAACAATGTATTTAATCAAGAAAATTTATTTACATTAGAAGAATTATTTAAAAAATTTGCCTTTGATATCAAACTTCCTAAACAAGTGTTAGATTCTACAACCAATGAACCAACTTGGAGTAACTCAGCTAACAGCCCAAAATTTATAACTAATACCAACATGATAAAAAAAGATACAACTAAAGGCTGGATGTTGCCTAAAAAAGAGATAAATAATATTGATCAAATAATTGAAATTTGGAACAATATCAACCTAACTACCACCGAACGCGTTTATGATTCTATAAATGTAGCCAAGAGTGATACTATTTATTCTTGTGAAAATGTCTATAGATCCAATGACTCAAGAGCCTGCAAAAATATTGTCTACTGCAATTCTTGTGGTAACTCCGAATATATGCTAGCTAGTCAAAGATCTGGAAACTGTATATTTTGTATTCGTACTAATGATTCCCAAAACTGTAGCAACTCCTATAATGTAATTTGTTCCAATAAAATAATAAATTCTTTATTTATTCAAGATTGTTCTGATCTTTATGAATGTATGTTTTGTGCTCATATTTCATCCAAAAAATATTGTATTGCTAATATGCAATTTACTGAAAATGAGTATTATACAATTAAAAAAGCCATTATAAATTGGCTCTTAAATTCTTAATCAATTTTCTTCATCATTTCAATACTTCTATCAAAATATCCTAACTTTTTATATAACTCATAGGCATTTACATTATAAGCAAAGACATCTATTAAAATTCCTTTACAACCAATACTTCTAAAATAATCTTCCATTCTTTTCATAAGAGCAGTTCCAATTCCTTGCCCTCTTACTTTGTTACTTACAACTAATTCAGTAATTCTACCTCTCCTCGGTGCTTTAAAATCATACATTTCTTCATCATCGTTATTAATTAATCCAACAATTAACCCCATTACTTCATTACCATCTATTGCTAAAAATATTTTTCCTTGATACTTTTTCACTTCATCCATAGTTTTAGCAAAATAACTATCTCGAAACTCATCAGTTAAAATATTGTATCCTTCTCTATCAATACTTGCAATATATTCTTGCAATTCCACCAATAAATTTTTGACATCTTCTTTGTACTTTTTTTCATATTCAACTATCCTCATTTATATTACTCCTAAATCTAACTAAAGTTGCTCCTCCATTAATATAAAGTTTTTTATTTCTTTTGACTTCCTCCGCTAACTCAATGTTTTCTTTACTTTTCCCTGGCATTTTTTCAAAAAGTTTAATATAACTTTCCCCTTTATCTACACTACCATTCATAAAACATTCTCTAGCTAAAAGAAGTAAAACTCTTGCCATTTGATTATCATTATATCCTAAATAATAACAAATACTTTTAGCATCATGCCCATTCACTAATACCGCACCCTTGATTGCTTCAAAATCTGTATCTACAGCACTTAGATTAAATTCATCAAGTTTAACATCAACATAAGGTTTTACTGCTTCATTTTTTTTATCAGCCAACTCATCAAACTGTTTTATAACTTTGGTAAAATCATAAGGAGTCTTCATCTTTTTATCTTTTTTACTTTCTTCTTGCGCTATTATTAAATAATCAATTGCTCTTTGATATTCTCCAAGATGCCCATAAGCCATACCCATTCTAAAACAAGTATAAGCACTTACAAACTTTAAAGTTAATAATTTTTTACAATCTTCTACTACTTCCCTATATTTTCTTCTATTATATTTTCTTTTTAAATTTTGCATTATCGCTTTAGCATCAATATAGCGGAACTCCTCAGGAATATAATGCAACACTATTCTCCTAGGTTCTTTATCACCTATTGTAAAAAATTTAACATTTGCCAAAGTTCGTATTTGCTTAATGATTTCTTCTCGCTCTTCTAAAGTCATCGGCACAAGCAAAACCAAATCTTTATTTTGTACCAACACCTGATAATTAATTTGCAAATAATCGGAAACTTGTTCACCAATTTTATTTCCGTCTGTTGAAATTTCTTCCCTAATTAATACTACATTTTCCAAACTATCGCCTTTTGTTTCAACCTCAATTTTCACTTCCCTTTCCACATTTATTTTCTCTTTTTCTCTTAAAGTTATAACTATTTCCAAAACTAATTTCGCTGCACTCAAATTACCTTCTTTAATATAATCTTGCAATAACTCATTATAATAATCTAAATCTATCTTAAACGTATCATTCTTAAGCTGAACCAACAAACTAATTGGCTTAGTAAAAGTTAAATCCCCATCTAATACACATAATTTTATATGATTAAGCACTATTAACTTGTATTCTTCCTTTTGTATATTTTTTAAGTATTCTTCCAAAACTTTTTCGGAATAGGGCATATCATTTGCAAGTAAAGCATTAAATAGTAGCGCTAGTAAATCCTTATTTTCTTCACTCTTTTTCTTTTCACTCTGTAACTTTTCATTCTGCAAAGTATTTTCTAGACTACATATACTATTAAGCATATCGATTAACAATAAATCATCAATTTTCTCTTCAAGGGCTTTAGAAAACTCATTAGCCATAATATAAGAAAAAATCGTATTATCTTTTACTTCTAATTTCGGTAAAACTTCTCTATAAGTAATCATATCTACATAACTTTTAACCAAATATAAATAAATATATTCCAATTTACTTAAAGAAAATCTTTCTTGTTTCGTCTTTAATAATGTAATAAATTCATCGTATTTACCATGTTCCCATAAATCTTTTAAAGAGCTAATTAAACTATTTTGCACATCATATAATAATTTTCCAATTAATATATCCGCCGCTTGTTTTTTCTTACCATTTTTCAAATATAATTGTAAATTTAAAGCAGCATAAGCAAATTTACCATTGTAAATAGCCTTTCTAATTTCATTCATTCCCTCAATGTTACTATATCTTTTATCACCATCATTTACAAACAAATCTTCTATTTGCATCAAATTAACAAATTGTTTATATTCATCTGGCAAATCACAGATAAAATTAAGTAAATATAAATAACAATTAAAATCTTTTTGATAACACATATTTTTTGTTTCTAATAAAACACCTAAAAAACTTACAGCTTTATCATATTGTTTATTTAATATGGCATTGAAAAATAGATTAAATGTCGCCCCGCCATGTTTTGGATCTATTTCCAAGCACCTAATAAAACACTTACGTGCCATATCTTTATCGTTGTATAATAATCTTTTTCCATAAATGTATAATTTATTGACATCTAAAAATTCATAATGTCCTATTTTAACTCTTCTAATTATCTCTTCATCTATTAATTTCTTAATGTCCCTACTACTATATCCCCATTCTTTTATTTGTTTAGTAGTAAAATTTACTCCATCATTTATAATTCCATCATATAACTTTATTAAATCCATACTTTATCACCATTTTAACCTAATTGTTTCCTTTAGGTTTAATTCTCCTCAAGCCACCATTTTTCTGTTCTGAGCTAGATAATTCATCTTCAATAACTTTAAATTGTTCTGTAAAGTCGCATGGTCTATTCCTATCTTCTTTGGCTAATTCAGTTGCTACAATTAAATAATCCCTTGCTTTTTTATAGTCTCCTAATTTGAAATAAGCCATCCCCATTTTTATACATACAAATGACTTAATAGTTTTCAATTTTAAAATTTCTAAACCGATTGTAATAACATTTTCATAGTTATTACAAGTATAAGCTGTATTAAAATCAAATAATAATTCCTTAATATCAATATACTCTCTTGACATAGGGACATAATGCAAAACCAATCTCCTAGGTTCTTCTCCAATTACTAAAGCATTAATATCAGGATATTTATCAATTGTATCTAATACTCTACTTCTTTCTTCTTGTAACATTGGTTCTAGTAAAACTATTCCTTTATCTTGTAATAATTCTTTAACTTTATCATCTACATATTGCATTTCTTGTCTTCTTGTAACTACAAAATTTAAAACATCAACTATATCTAATGATGATTCTAATAACAATCCGTTTTCTTTAGAATCTACAACTCTAACAGAATCTGGCAACACAACTAAAGTTAATGCATTAGGATTACAAAAATTTACAAGCATTTCTAAAACAAGTTGGGCTTCATTCCATTTATTTTCCTTTAAAAAACTATTTAATAAATTATTATAATGTGTCATATCAAATTCATATGTATCATTTTTTATCCTTGCCAAAATAGTAATAGGTTCTTCAAATGTTTTATCATTTTCTAACATACACAATTTAAAATGCCCACTAATTAAAGGAAAATATGCCATTTTATTACAAGAAATCAAATAAGTTATTAAAATTCTATCACATTTCTCTAAATTGTCTTCTAAAAAGGCTTTAGTTAAATCATCAAAAGATGTTTTAATTTCTGTTTCTTCTATTAATGCACATAAATCTTCTAATACGATTTTAAATATTGTTACAATTCCCTTAGTATCTGGATAAATAGCCTTTAATGCTAACCCAAAATTATTACTTTCCGCTAAAGCAAATACATTATCACTACTAGGGATTAGTCTTTGAGGTATTATACCTGACTTTTGTATATTCAAATAAACTCTTACCAAATTTTTGATAATGCTTTCAAAAACAGGTAAAGGAGCTTTTTCATTACGAGTATTTAAAAACTCCAAAACTTTTTCATATTCATGTTGTTCACACAAACTACTCAGATTTTTTACCAATATGTTTTGATCATCAAGTAATAGTGAACGCATTAAAACATCTGCACTAATCATATTAGCACTATAATCATTTAAAATTTTAATAGCACCGTTAAAATTCCCCTCAAATATAAAAGTTCTAATCATATTTTCAACAACTATATTTTTATATCTTCTATCATTTTTCTCAACCAAGACATCTTCTGCAGTTAATTCTTTAATAAGTTTTTTATATTCATCCGGTAAATCAATTACCAAATTTAGTAATAATAAGTAACAATTTATATCTGCCCAATAATTTTTATCATTAGTCTTCATTAAAGGCGAAAGATACTTTAAAGCTTCTTGGAATTTCCCTTTTAATACATTATCAAAAAACACATTAAAGTTTGCCCCTTCATGACTAGGATCAATTTCTAAGCATTTGGTAAAGCATTTATAAGCAAATGATTTATCTACTTTTAAAAACATTATACCAAAATAATATAATTTAGAAGCATCAACATATTTATATGCACTACTTCCATCTTTTTCTATTTCCCCAGAATCTAATAATTCCTTTATTTCTGAATCATCAAAACCCCAAAGTTTTAATGACTCATCAGTAATATCCCAACCATCGACAACTCCCCTATATAAATTTCTAATCTTTATTGTTTTTTCCATATAATACCTCACTTAACGCTTATATTACCACAAATAAAGAAAAATAAAAAGAACAAAACAAATTGTTCTTCTAAAATTCTTTCTTCAAATATATTTTTTTAGATACAAAATAAGATATTACCAATAATATAACAGCCGCTAAAGGTATTAAAATATAATAATATTTATTAAAAATTTCAATAAAACCAGTAGCATTTTCTAAATCTATTCCTGTAAAAATAAATCCAAGCAATCCAGCAATAGCAAACACTCCTACAAATAATCCAATACGACCTTTTTCCACTCCAAATTTAAATATCAGAGGAAACATTATTGCTTCAAGTAACACGATAGAAAACACACAACCTAAAATCATTCCAAACATTTCAAAGTAATTTATATTTTGTTCAAAAAGTCCCATAATTCCTGTGATAACAACAGTTACCAAAAGAGCAATTGCCCATAAAATTATACTAGCAACATACTTAGCCTTTACTATATTTTTTCTAGAAACCGGTAAGGATATAGCATATGCATCCCATTTGTTATATTCATCATAACTAAATGTCGTTATAAAAACCATCATCGAAACAAACACTGGTACAATAACTATAATGTTATTTTCTTGGAAAGCCAATATCAAAAATACCACTAAAAATAATATTACTTGTCTTATATTACCTTTAATCATAAGTAAATCTTTTTTTACTAAACCTAACATATTTTATCCCCCTTTATCATTAATACCATTAAATCCTCCAATGTAATTTTATCAACAACCATATTTTTATACTTTTTACTTACTTTATTTCTATCGCTAACTAAAATTTCATAATTATATTTATTCTTTTTATATGCCATATAATCACTTTTATCTATCTTGGCAAACTCATCCAAATTACATTTAAGTATTCCATAATTATCTAGTATTTCATCTCTAGTTTTATTTATCAAAACTTTTCCCTTATCGATAAATACTATTTCATCTGCAATATGTTCTAAATCACTAGTTATATGTGTTGAAAATAAAATTGTATGTTCATCATCAGCAATAAATTTTAAAAATATATCTAAAACTTCATTTCTAACCACCGGATCTAATCCACTCGTCGGTTCATCAAGTATTAATAATTTAGGATGATGAGCAAGAGCAGTAGCAATCTCTAACTTTTTACGCATTCCTTTTGATAATTTTTTAATAATACTAGTAACTGGTATATTAAATTCTTTTAGATAAGTATAATATAATTTACTATCCCAAGACTTATATATACTTTTCATCACCGAATCAATGTCCTTAGCATTTAATACCTCCGGAAAAAAGGTATTATCTAAAACGACTCCAATATCCTCTTTTATAAGAGTTTCATAACTTTTTATATTTTTTCCAAAAATTTTTATTTCTCCTTTATTGATTCTTAAAATGTCCAAAATAGATTTAATTAATGTAGTTTTACCAGCACCATTTTCTCCGATTAACCCAATAATTTCCCCACTAGGAATATCTAAATTTAATTCTCCCAATTGAAAATTATCATCATATCTTTTAACTAAATTTTTAATTTCTATTGCTTTATTCATAATCATCATCTCCATAAAATATATCTATTAAATCTTTAATATCTTCTTTTTTTAACTTAAATTGTTTAGCAATACTTATAATTTCTTCAATATGACTTTCAATATCTCTTTGGGCTTGTTCTCGAGCAAGTTCAGTGTTTTTGGGAGCAACAAAAGTCCCTTTCCCCTGTCTTGAAACAATATATCCTTCAGTCTCAAGTTCATCATAAGCCTTCTTTATAGTCATGACACTTATTTTAATATCTTGAGCTAAATTTCTGATCGATGGCAATGCTTCATCTTCTGCTAACTCGCCATTCATTATTTGCGTTTTTATCGCATTTTTTATCTGCTCATAAATAGGAACCGAACTACTATTACTAATAATAATTTTCATTACTGCCTCCTTGTTATACAGTATATAACACTATATTACACTTGTCAATAGAATATTCCAAATATAATTTTTCGACAAATACCCCTAAAACTAGATTTTTTATGACAAAATCTCCTATTCCCTAATTTAAACTCTTGTGTTAGGATACATAGCCAAGGAGGAAATATATGAAAAAATTATTATTTTTATTGCTAATGCTCATACCCATAACTGTTAAGGCTAACACCAATTATTACATTGCTATCCAAGATAATGAAGATGTAACTTATTACCCATTTGAATCCCAATTTAAAGACTGGGTTTACAGTTTTGAAATTAGTCCCTTTGATTCATTTGAACTAAAAGATGCCAATTACATCAATAACTTAGCATATTTAAGTTATTTTGACTCTACTGAAATATTTCAAGTTACTATTCAAAATCTAATTTGGCAACACATACACCCTGAATATTCTTTTTACATAGTAGATTTTAATTATCAAAAAATAGATAATTCTGAACAATTAAAACGAATTAATCAATTATTTGATACTCTTACATTAGATGCCGAATTCATGAATAAAACATATGAATTAAACCCTAATGAAGAATTAACTATAAAAAGTCCAGTCAGTTTAAAAAGTTATGAAATTAATAGTGATATTTTAAAAAATAACAATACAATAAGACTTAATTTTAATTTAAAAGGAACTTACATCATTAAATTTTCCAACAAAGATTTAGATATAACTGACAATATCATATCTGGTCATGAATTTTTTAATGAACCATTCCAAATAACTGTTAATGTTGATGATTACTATAATGTATGTATTAACACTTATCAAGATGATGAACTAATAGATAGTAACATTTTAATCTATGACATCAAAGGTAATTTAGTAAAACATGTAACTGAACAAGAAAACATTATAAGACTTAAAAATCAACAATATAAATTCGTTGATAAACTAACTAAAGAAGAAAAAGTATTAATAATTGATGAAAATACAAAAGAAATTACCTTTAATCATTATAATATTAATGGAATTAAAACAAACATGAATATTACTAAAATATGCCAAGAAGAAAAGTGCTTTTCTTTCACTAAAGAAAATGACCTTTATATTTTTGATACCCCTTTATTAAATGGTTATTACGATATTTATAGCAATAATAAAAAATATACATATGACTTTAATAATCAAACCAATTATATCGAAAATAGCGAAAATGGTTTATTATATTTTATTGAATATAATGAAGATATCAAAGATGAGCCTGATATAACTGAACCAGTTCCTCCAATTGAAATAGAAGATGATTCAGAAATAAACATAGCAATACCAGATACTGAAATAACTTTAACATTTAAAAGTGAGCATATAGCAATAATTAAGAAAAAAGAATTCGAATTAATTTAAAGTTCGAATTCTTTTTGCAATTTATCTTTAACAATCTGATCAGCAAATATATAATCGATAGATTCTTTGTTACATTTCCCCAAATCATCCATTGTTAAATCTGTTTCATTCAATATTTTAGTATATTCTTTATTTATATCAATATTTGAAACAGTATCATTGTCGGTATTAATACTTATCTTTATTCCATTATTATATAACTTTTCAATCGGATGTTTCCCCTTTACTGCTTCTGTTTGATAATTACTTGTCATACACACTTCAAGTAATACCTGTTTATCAACAATTATCTTCTGAATAGCCTCATCATCAATTGCTCTAATTCCATGACCAATTCTCTGAGCCCCAGCATCTAATGCAGCCTTAATACTTTCTACCCCCGCTGCTTCTCCAGCATGAATTGTAAATGGTATCCCCTTTATTTTAGCATATCTAAACAAATCGACATAATCTGTAGTTGGATAAATTGCCTCAGCCCCTGCTAAATCAATAGCAACTACCCCTTTTTTCAAATATTTCTGAGCCAAATTTATAACTCGAATATTATCTTCTTTAGAATCTCCTCGCATCATTGATAAAATAATGCCACCCATAATGCCCGTTTCTACATTTGCTTTATTCATTCCATTAATAACAGATATTACTACATCATCCAAAGTTAAATTTTTTGCCAAATGCTTATTCGGAGCAAATCTAACCTCCGCATATTTTACATTCATCTTTGATAGTTTTAAAAAAAGATGATAACTAGTTTTTTCTAATCTTTCACAAGTTTGTAATAATTTACATGGTAAATCAAACTTTTCTAAATAATCATTTAAATTATGACAATCATCATTTACTTGTAGTTCCTGCTCTAATTCTTTTTTAGTAATCTTTAAGCCATCTTCTTTTGCCCAAAGATAAGCATCTTCCATATCAATTGAACCATCTAAATGTAAATGTAACACAATTTTAGGCATATCTTTAACTATCATTATTACCACCTATTATAATAATGATACCACAATTTCTCATAAGATAAAAAAACATCTAGAACTTCTAGACATTTTCTTTACTTTCATTCTTATCTTTTACTTTAGCAATAACTATTGCCACAACTCCTAATACAACTACTAAACCAATACCTACAGCTACAATAACTGTTTCTTTATCATTACTAGTTGGAACAAAGTTATCAAAATATACAGAATTCATAATTTCTTCAACAGTTGTTTTCTCTGCATCACTAAATTCAGATTCTTTTTGAGCACTAAATGTATAAGCTCTATCATCAACAATCGTATAATAATCTATAATATAATATCCTGAATCTTCATATTCAACTCTTACAAATTTATAATCATTTTTAAATATATCATATGTATCAGCACCATTTAAATTAACTAATTCTTCACCTAAATCTTCGATTTCAAAATCATGATAATTAGTTAAACTACCAATATCTTCTGTATCAACAATATAAACTAAAAACTCTAACTCCTCATTCAAAGCATCTACATATACATCATTTTCTAACATTATCTCATTCATTATATCAATTGTAAGACCTAAATCTTCAATTTCAGTATTTCCATCAAGATTATCTCTTGTAAATGTATACCAACTATCAGGAATATCTAAAGACATATCTGCACTTGGCACATCAAAATTCTGAGCCTTAACCATAATTGGCATACACATAACCATCAACAAACTAAACACAATCTTTTTCAATATAATCACCTCTTGTACTTACATTATATCCTACTTAAGAAATATTATCTACTACTAATTTTCAAATTATAATCACTCTTAGGTAATTTTATCCTTACTTCCGTATACTTTTGTACTTCTGAATTTATAATTATATCTAAATTTAATTTATCACATAACTTCTTACACAAATAAAGTCCCATGCCTGTTGCATATTCTTTATTTCTATTACTTCCTGTAAAACCTTTTTCAAATACCCTAGGTAAATCACTCCCAAGAATACCTACTCCTCTATCTTTAATAACTAACGTTACCATATTTTTACTATTCTCACTATATATTTCTATTTCATTATTATTCTTATTTCTATATTTAATTGCATTTTGAATTACCTGACTAATTATAAAACTTAACCATTTTTCATCAGTAAAAATCTCATTTTCTAAATCATGAATATTTAAAGATATTTTTAATTTTAATAAAGTATCTTTATAATCTAAAATTACTCCATGTATTACTTCTTCCAAATTTAGTTTTTTTACAAAATAATCTTTTTCTGGATTCTCACTTCTCGCATAAAACAATACTTGTTCTACCCAATTATTAATCTTATTAATTTCTTCTTTTATAACTTCATCCTTGTTATTGTCGGCATATAAAGAAAGAGCAGCAATCGGAGTTTTAATTTCATGAGCAAAAGATTCAATATATTCCTGATACTCTTTTCTTTCATTATCAATATTCGTTATTTTATCATTCATAGCTTTACATGCTTCTTTCAAAGCATAATAATATCCTAGATTTTCTATTGATTTAGGTTTTCTTATAATTTCACTAATTAAATATTTTTCTTCTAGATTATCTACTTCCTTCACAATATTTTGGTAGTTTTTCTTTTCTTTCCAATAATTGACTACAAAAAAGATCATAAATATTAATACATATACCAAGGCAAACACTACAATTATTAATCCCGGAACTTGAAAAATCCATAAAAACAAAACTAAAAATAATAAATAAAAGACTAAAAAAATAATTATGCCAATCTTTTCTTCGATATATTCCATCATAAACTATAACCCTTTCCTCGCACTGTCTTAATAAAGTCTTTTACCCCAATTACCTCCAATTTCTTACGTAATCTATTGATATTTACCAGCAAAATCGATTCATCCAAATAATACTTATCATTCCACAAATGTTCAATTAATTCTTCCTTACTAAGCACTTTATCTTTATTTATAAAAAAGTAATAAATAATTCTAAATTCATTCCGAGTTAATTCTATTTCTTCTCCCTTATAACTAATTGCTGATTTATAAGGATCTAATATTACTTCATTAACTTCCAATATTTCCTTATTATCTCTTTTATTTAATGCTCTTTTAATTTTTTCTAAAAGAATGAGTTTATTATAAGGCTTTGTTATAAAATCATTACCACCCGTTATAATACTTTTAAGTTCATCTTCATCACTTGATCTACTGGTTACAAATATAATTGGTACATTACTTTCCTTACGCACAATTAAAGCAATTTCAAATCCATCCACTCCAGGTAAATTAATATCGAGTAATATCAAATCATACTTATAATTTCTTAACTCATCTATTATATTTTCAAAATCCGTAATTGCTAATACCTGAAAACCGTTACTTACAAGTAGTGTATCTAATTCTCTTCTAATCTTCAAATCGTCTTCAATAATTAAAATATTCATATAACCACCATCCCTTATTATAATAGAAAAGAACTAGCATAACTAGTTCTAATCACTAATATTTTTCTTATATCCAAAATAAGTAGCAATAAAATATATTAAATATATGCCAAAGAATAACCCTAAACTTATTCCAAAATAACTTAAGTATGTCGTATCACTAACTAAAGCAATCTTAAACACTCTATTTAAAGAATTTATCGCAAAGAAACTTACTATGATTGGATAAACCACCGGAAATAGGAAGAATATACTAAGTTGTTTAAGAATTGTCTTATTAAGTTTTCTCTTATCGACACCTAATTTATTTAATACTTGATAACGATATTTATATTTTGTCGCATCACTTAGAGACTGAATTGCCAAAATTGTTCCGACGATTGTTGTAAATATTATCGCAATATAATAACAAACAAATAGACAAATAGTCATCAGTCCATTATTATTAGCTACTTCTTGACCTCTTACAGTTATACTAGATAAACTATAACATACCATATAACCGTATTCATCTTCTTCACAAAAATCTGGTTCTGCAAACCCAACTAATTTTTGAGCAAACTTTTCCGTAGTTTCTTCTTCAGTGTTGATAACCAAATGATTTTCCACAACATCCAAATTTTCTACTGCATAATCAGGTACAACAACTACATAACCTCCTCCATATGCCCATGAAGTTGTATATTTATACGATGTAAACATCTTTTGTTGCAACTCTATTCCATTATCCAAAGTTATACTTTCTAGATTCCGATTATTCTTAAATCCTTCATAACCTCTACTGACATGTAAGATATATTCATTATCATCTAAAGTAACAGCTTCCATTCCTCGCATTTCCAGTAACTTATTATAATCACTTAATTTAATTAATTGATCAAAATCTCTCCAACCATTAAGTTCACTATCCAACACATTCTTAACGGCATTATTAGTATTCATATAAGTATTATAAGATATACTTTCTTTTATTGTATATTCATCATCAACTAAATCTATATATTCTTTAAATTTTGCTTCATCATCTGCAATTACTATATCATATGGCGCATAAGTATTTATCTGATACTCAAACATTCCCTTAAATAATCCTGATAAATTTAAACATATGAGTGTAAGTGTAATAAGAACTGTAAGTGTCCCGAGCGTAAAACTCATCGACCTAACCTTAGAAGAAAAAGTTCTCGCCACAAACAAATTATTACCTTTATATTTTAATTTCTTATTGTTGAGAACAAAACTAAGGATGAAATCTCCTAGACTATAAATTACCCCATAAATACTAATAATTATTAATATTAAACAAAGCATTATTGTTCCAAACGATGGATTAACTTCCACTGCTCTAAACTCTCTATCAAAAGTATCTATTGCTACAATTCCTAAAAATATTGCTACAATAAAAATTAATCCCCGATACTTTTTTAATTTACTTGTTTTTTCATTTTGTTTTTCATAATATAGCAAATCATGAATCTTCATCTTTTTTATTCTTCTTCTAAGAAAGAATAAAACAATTAAATAAATAATAGCAAAATATAAGAATGATAATAAAATTGCCTTCCAACTGAACGTTATATCTACACTAAACGGAGCATCAAATATATTCATTATAATATAAGTCATTATTATATTAAGAACGTATCCAATACCAAAAGAAATAATTAAGGAAATAAATCCTAATATTAAACTTTCTAAAGTAAACATTCTCGCAATTTTTTTCTTTTGTATACCCAATAACATATATGTTCCAAATTCCTTACTTCGTTTTTGAAACATAAATTTTGTCGTATAGTTAATTAAAAAACATATAACAAGTATTATAAATGCATTAACAAAATACATAGCTAGTTTAAAGTTTTGCATCATACTAGATAATTCAACAATAGATTTAGCATCACTAATTAAATTAAAAGCAAATATAAAAGAGAATGCTAAAGTAACCGTAATTAAATAAATAATATAATCTTTAATACTTCTCTTAGCATTCCTAACTGCTAACTTACTTAACATCACTTAAGTCTCCTCCCAGTAATGTAAGTACATCAAGTATTTCATTAAAAAATTCTTTTCTAGTTTTATCACCTTTATATATTTCATTAAATATCTTACCATCTTTTAAGAATAGTATTCTTTCACAAAAACTGGCACTAAATGCATCATGTGTTACCATCATAATCGTAGCATTAAGTTTTTCATTCATCTCTTCCATCGTCTCTAATAGCATTCTCGAAGACTTCGAATCTAATGCTCCTGTTGGTTCATCTGCTAATATCAATTTTGGTTTATTTATTAAGGCCCTAGCACATGCTGCTCTTTGCTTTTGACCTCCACTTACTTCATAAGGAAATTTCTCTAAAATACTTTCGATTCCTAACTTTTTTGCAATATCATTTACTTTTTTATCGACAACCTCCGGATTTTCCCCATTAATAACTAAAGACATCGCAATATTTTCTCCAATCGATAACGTATCTAATAAATTAAAATCTTGAAAAACAAATCCTAAATTATCTTTTCGAAAATTTGCTACATCCTTTTCTTTTAACGTTGTGATATCAATTCCTCCGACATAAATATGTCCACTTGTCACATTATCTATTGTTGCTATCGTATTAAGAAGTGTTGTCTTACCCGATCCACTCGCTCCCATAATGGCAACAAACTCCCCTTCTTTAATATTAAATGTTATATCATCGACAGCCTTCGTAATATTATTACTATTACCATAATATTTTTTTAAATATTCAATTTTGAGTACTTCGTTCATAATTTATCTTTCTCCTTATATTTACTATTTTTCCCACCACCATAATTACTAATGCTATAAAAGGTATAGATATTAACAATAGCATAAAATCCCTCCCTCACTAAAATTATAGCAAACAAAAACTGTAAAAATTATTACAGTTTTGTTATATTATCAGAATTTAAATAAATTAAGACCAATTTCTTCATCGAAATATCTATCAACATTACCATCAATTATATTAATAATCATTTCACAAGTAGCACTAACAATAGCTCTATTTAAGTGTCCTCCGAACACTTTACCAGTATCATCACCAGCACTCATATGTAAGTGACTATAATATTCACCATTCATCGTATTAATTGTCCCAGTTAAAGAAACTATTTCAAAGTATCCTTTAAATTCATTGCTATAATACTTCTTTTCATCAGTTTTAAATACTCCAACAGTAAATTCTGATACCGCTCCTAAAGCATTAATATTCGCAAGTTTTATATTTTCTTTTAAAGCAATAGCTTTAATATTTTCTAATATTTCTTCCCCCTTATCAATTCTAACAACAATAGTACTTCCAAATCTTTTATATTCCATGTTTTTTCCTCCAGAGTAATTATACACCACTTGCTTATATTTTACAAAATATTTATAATACTTACGAGGTGTTTTTATGTTAGTAACTCACGAATTATCCCCAATATATGATGAAAGTTCCAAAGTCTTAATCTTAGGAACTATCCCTAGTATAAAATCCCGAGAAATAGGCTTCTACTATGCCCATCCATCCAATAGATTCTGGCCCATTCTAGAAAGTCTATTTAATACTAAGTTATCAACTAAAGAAGAAAAAATAGAATTCCTACATAAAAATCACATAGCTTTATGGGATGTCTTCAAATCTTGTGATATTCACGCCTCAAGTGATGCCTCAATCAAAAACTACGAACTAAATGACATTAATATGATAACAAACATTGCTAACATCCAAGCTATCTTTTGCACCGGCAAAACAGCATACAACAATTTAATTAAAAATTATAAAACTACAATACCAATATTTTGTCTTCCTAGTCCATCAAGTGCCAATGCTACATTTAAATTAGATAATCTAATAGAAAAATACGCTATAATAAAAACGTATATATGACATTTTGTTATGTTTTATTAAAAGTTATCATCTAATAAGAAATCAAAAATATTTAAACATTTAACACCTTTTTGTGAATAATCTTCATCATTCATTGAAATTACATATTTAGGATAATTATCATCAATGCTATCAAAAGCACTAAATTCTCTATTTCTAGTTTCCTCATTCGATAAATCATAACAAGCTTGAATATACTTTATCTCTTTATTTTTTGAAGCAATAAAGTCTATTTTTCCTTTTGTAGTCTTACCAACAAACACTTCATATCCTTTATTAATTAGTTCATTATATACGACATTTTCAAAAGCCTGTGAATAATTAATTTCCTTACTATTAGTTTTAATTTTCTTAACTCCTAAATCAGTTGCATAAAATTTATTTAATGACTTTAAAACATTTTTTCCTTTTATATCATATCTATAAACCCTATTTACAATAAAAGTTGAACATAATGCTTCTAAATATTTATATAATGTATCAGTAGCAATTTTATTATTGTTTTCCTCTAAATACTTAAGTACATTATTAGCAGAAAACTCTCTTGTCTCAGTTTCCAAAACATACTGCAATATTTTATTAAAAGAAGTAATATCAGTTATACCCAATCTATCTACAACGTCTTTAAGTAAGATAGAATCATACACATCCAAAATATAATTTTCTCTTGAAGCGATGTTTTCAAACATAAATCTTTGTGGCAAAGTTCCCCATTCAAAAATATCCAAAAGTAACTTCTTATAATCTTCTTTTTTAGAATTAGTTAACTCTACTACTTCTTTAAATGATAACGGATTAACTCTAAAACTTACATATCTTCCCGACAAATCAGTAGATAATTCTAAAAATGTCATCTTACTATTAGAACCAGTTATAAATATACTAAATTGATTAGTAATTCTAAGCGAATTAATAGCCTTTTCAAAATCACTTACTTTTTGTACTTCATCTAAAAACACATAATATGTATCCTTATCTTTTACAAAACTCTTTATAAAATCGTTTAATTCCAAAGCATTAGTTATATTAGAATAATCAAGAGATTCAAAATTAATATAAATAATATGATCATCATTTATACCACTCGCTCTTATTTCTTCTATAATCTGCTCTAGAATAACCGATTTTCCACTTCTTCTTAAACCACATAAAATCTTTATTAATGAATTAACATTGTAAAAATCTCTTATTTTATCTAAATAATGTTTCCTTTTTAACATGGGTTTATCACCTCATTTATAGTATACCACACAAAACACAAAATTAAAAGTTTTTTGGTTGAATTGGAAAAATTGTGTTATTTTAAAAGTTTTTCCAATTCACTGGAAAAACTTTTAACATTATCTTTTTAAAGTCCCATTTACTTTTCTAGCATAATATTCATCCAAAGTTATACCTTCATCGAATAATTCTTTAGCAAGCTCTAATCCAACAAATCTAAAATGCCATGGCTCAAATTGAAATCCTGTAATTTCTTCTTTACCTTTAGGATATCTTAAAACAAATCCATAATTATGTGCATTTTCTTTCATCCATACTGCTTCAGGATCTTCTTCAACAACAAAATCAGATAAATAATATTTACCATCACGATAATACCCAAAATCAAATGCTAATCCTGTTTGATGCTCACTAGCCCCAGGCAACGCCACTTTTTGGTAGGCTTCCTCACCAAATTTAGCTAAAAACTCATCTAATACATTTTGCTGATAATCATATGACCTATAACCACTATCAACTGTAATTTCCAAACCACATGTTTTAGCATCCTCAATCATTTTTTTATAATAAGGATAAATATCCCCTCTAATCATTGGCTTTCTTTTTGAGTCTTGATACTCATGAATATTATTTTCATTTTCATCAGTTGCAACTAAGTCCTTTGGATAATAATCACTTGGAAGCAAATTATCCTTATTAACTAAAACATCTATTGGTAATTCATTCATAAATTAAATTCTCCCTTCTTAAATATTAACATTTCTCCATTTTTAGTTTCTGCAACTATATTTAAATCATCTGTTCCAATCATAAAATCGACATGATTATCTGAGTGATTTAGTCCCCTTTCTCTTCTTTCGTCGATACTTTCATCTTCAGCACCTTTTAAACATTCTGGAAATGCATCCCCTAAAGCTATGTGACATGAAGCATTTTCATCTAGACAAGTTTCACCATAAACAAAATTAGTTTGAGCAATCGCAGTATTCTTATCAACTAATGCACATTCTCCTAAAAAGCATGAATATTCATCACTTTCAATAATTCCTTTTAATATTTCCTTACCTACCTCTGCATCATAATCTATTACTTTACCATCTTTAAACTTAACCCAAAACTTATCTACAAGTGCACCCCCATACATAAGTGGTTTTGATGCATAAACAATTCCTTCTGTTAATCTATAATCCGGCGAAGTAAATACTTCATAAGTTGGCATATTAACTATTACATCACTACCCTCATATCCAGCACATTGCCATAATGCATCTGGAGAAAGGCCAATAACTAAATCAGTACCTAAAGAATTAGTATAATGCATCTTTGTAATTTGTAAATCATTTAATGCCCTAACCAAACTTCTTTGTCTATCTAAAAATTTATCCCATTCTTCTATCGGATTTTCCCTATCAACCATTGTACAATGACACATTAACTTAAAGTATTCATTGTAAGCATCATCTTCACTTAAATCCGGAAATTTTTCCTTCGCCCATATCTTATTAGGTATTACTGCAATGCACCATGATATTTCATTAGTTAATTGTTTTAGTTTATAAAGCGGTTTACTAGTTCTTGTTTTAAGAGAAGCTGTCGTCATATTTTCCGACGGAATATCTGCAAAATAGCCAGGAAATTCTGTTGATAACATCAAGAAAGCCGCATTCTTTTTAGCATATTCATCCCAAATAGCATCATCAAAATAATCATCGTTATTTATTTCTTCAACACTTTGAAGTAATTTTTGATGTCTTTCCTCTTTATCATTTCTATCTAAATAGATATCATCTATTCCTTTACTCTTTGCTTTTGTTACTAACTTTTCTACAAACTTTTCATTATCATCAAAATAGTTAATAAACAAAGAATTACTTTTTTTAAAACTCAAACATCTACCAATTAATAAATCAATATATTTATTTTCTAATTCTTCAAACATTTTCCTCACCTACTAATTTATTTTTCAAATATTTAATATTTTCATTACTAAAAAGTTTTTTTATTTTGTCAGGATCTTCTACATTACTAAAGTAACCCCAAAAAACTTCAAACATTTTATTATTTCCAGAAGCCAAAACATATATTTGAAAATTATAGTTTTCTTCTTCAATAATCTTTAACAATTCCATTATTACATTATGACAATTGCACTTATTAACATTTTCATAAATTTTATCATTGATACCAGTATAATATTCTTGATTTATTGTCAAAATTACATCAGAAAAGAAACTAAGGTTTATAGGGATTAATTTAAAGTTATTTCCAATATAATATTTTAATTTATGATTATTATAAATAGTATTAACATAATTTTGATTAAAATAATCATCTAATATCCATTCTTTTACTATTTGTTTATTAGGTATATACAAGCCAACATAAACTATTTTTTTATCAGTATCTTTTTCAAAAGAAAAAGAAAAAATAAGTGTTGGTTTATTACATTTTATTATATTATATTTTTCAATTATTCTAATATAATTTTTGCTTATTGAAAAAGCATCAAAGCGTTTACTAGGAAAAATATATTTTAGCAAATTTTCTTCACACGATCCAATATAGTTTGCTAAAGGAAACATTTCTGCAAAACTAATTTTAGCAATTTCAGAAGAATTCTTATTTAAATTATTTTCATAATCAATTAATTCCTCCATAATATTCTGAAATTTCTTTTTTAATTCTTCATCATTAATAATTTTACTAGAGTATTTATACATAGAATGTTCTTCATTTGGTAAACTTTCACCATAATTATACCCATAAATATTGCACAAACGACTTAATACACATTTTATAATTATACCATTTTGTTTTTTCTTTTCCTCATCAGGAATTATTTTTTCTATTTCTAACTCCAACTTTTTCTTAATATTATTTATAAGAACATTATATTTTTTATTAGCATCACGTAATTTTACTAAGTCATCTTCGCCTTTTTTGGGCAAAATTTCTAAATAATAATTTTTAATTTCCGTAATTTTCTTTTGAAATAAATCAGAAAAATTATATTTATTATTTATTAATCTCATTAATAACCAATAATTAAATTGATTAAATCCAAAAGCCTTATATTGATCATAATTTCTTAAATCTTGCTCAACAGCATTAATTATCATCTCATTATTTTTATCAGCAACACTATTATTAAAGCCTTTATATTTTTCTATTAAACTTACACTGTTTAATTGATTAAACCCAAAATAACTCGAATTAAATTTATTAATATACTCTAACTCTAAAGTATCTAAATCATCATTACTATCGCACTTTTTTAAAATAACCATGTGAAAATTATCTAAAGTTAAGTTATTATCAATCAAATACTTAAATATTTTCAAATACCCATAATTTCCTTCGAATACATTACGGATATCTGAAAAATTATTTAATTGTTCTTTTAAGGTATTATAATCTATTCTATTTAAAACCAAAAGTTTGCTTATATGCTCTTTATATCTTTTTTGAAAATTATCGGTTTGTCCAATATATATAGGAAGAATGGTATTGTATAACAATTTATCAATGTATATAAGGTAAATTCCTCTAGATGTTATATTAGAAACCTCGTTTATCTCTTCTAAATTATGACTAGAAATACAGTTTTTTAACTTTGATAAACTTTCTTCAAACATATTTATCTCTACTTCTTTGGATCAACTAAAATTTTAACCGCAGCATCAGTTCCACTAGTTAGTCTTTCATACGCTTCTTGTACTCTTTCCAAAGGCACAATATCATCGACAAACTTTAAAACATCTACTTGCTTTCTAGCAATCAAATCGATACAAGATTTAAACTCATTATATGTATAAGCAATAGCTCCTTGAACAACTAATTCTTTCATAACAGCCATTACTGTATATGTTGGTACTGCATCAGTTGCAACTCCAACTAAAACTACAATACCACCAGGCTTAACCAAAGATAATGCACTATTTACAGCAGCCCCATTACCGACACATTCGATTACTACATCAAAACCACCATTAGTTTTAGCCATTAACTTGCTAACTAAATCTGAATCACTTGCATCATAATATTCATCAGCAACTTTTAAGTCAACTGCTTTTTGACCACGAGCTTTATTAGTTTCGGTAATAGCAACATAACTTGCTCCTTCTTTTTTAGCAAATTCTGCTGAAGCCAGACCAATAATCCCGGCCCCAATTACCAAGACATCATCTCCAACTGCAATTCTTCCTAAATGTGCAGCATGAAGTCCTACAGCAAGTGGTTCTACCATTGCCACTTCTTCATCCTTTATATTATCAGGCACTTTAATAACCATATCACTACGAACAGCAATTTTACTAGTTAAACCACCTGGATTATCCACCGATAACCCAACTGCTTGATTCCAAGTTTCTGGACAAAATTGGACATCGCCATTACGACACGCTTCACATTTACCACATGGAGAAATAGGTAATGCAGTTACTCTATCTCCTTTAATTAAATCTAAACGATCTCCTGGATCTAATACCACACCAGAAAATTCATGTCCCATTACCAAGCCTTTCGGTTCTCCATTTACCCAGTAATGAATATCAGAACCACATATACCAGTTTTACTAACTTCAATAATAACTTTCTTTCCATCAGCCTTTGGCTCTGGAATTTCTTTTATTTCAAATTGTTTAACATCTTTGATAGCTACAGCCTTCATAACTACCTCCTATCATACTAATTATAGCACAATTTAAAAAGCAGCATATAATTAACCAAAAATCTATTTACATAATATTGTCACTTATAATATAATTGTGAAGGAGGAAATTATGATTAATGTAAAAAATGTAACCAAAAAATTTATTAAAACAAATAAGAAAAAAGAACGTCAAGAATTTACTGCTGTAGACAATTTATCCTTCAATGTTAAAGAAGGAGAAATTTTAGGAATTCTTGGTCCAAATGGTGCTGGTAAAACAACACTACTTCGTATGATCGCTGGTATCATGACACCGAACACTGGAAACATTACTATCGATGATTTAATGTATAAAAAAAATGAAACCGATATCAAAAAGATGATTGCTTATCTTTCTGGTAATACTAAAATTTATGGCACTATTTCACCATACGAACTACTTAAAATGTGTGCAGAAATCTATGATGTTCCTGCTAGTGAAATTGATACCCGAATTAAAAAAATTAGCCAAATACTTAATATGGATGCTTTTCTTTATAATCGTATAGAAAAACTATCAACTGGTCAAACTCAACGAGTTAATATTGCTAGATGCATGGTCCATAATCCCAAATATTACATACTTGATGAAGCTACCAGTGGTCTCGATATTATAACTAGTCAAATAATCTTAAATTTTATTAAAAGTGAAAAAGAAAAAGGAAAGACAATTCTTTATTCTACTCATTATATGGAAGAAGCAGAAAACATTTGTGATATGATTATCATGGTTAATAAAGGAAAAATTATTACTACTGGAACTCCAGAACAAATTAAAAAAGAAACCAAGACCACAAATCTCCGCGATGCTTTCTTTGCTTTAGTAGGTGACGAACATGAATAATAAAACATTACTTATTTTAAAAAAGGAATTACGTGAATTATTCCGTGATAAAAAATCTTTAGCCATGATGCTAATAATTCCTATATTTATACCACTTATAATAATCGGTATGTCTGCTTTATTTCAAAGTCAAACTGAAGCCGATGTCAATACTTATAATAAAATAGGTTTCAACTATGAATTAACTCCTGCTGAAATTGAAATACTAGATACTCTAGAAATAGATTATACTGTTGCTTCAACTGAAGAGTTAGAAAACAGTTTTAACAATAAAGAACTAAACAGTTACATAACTAAAGAAAACACTAACTACATAATCAACTATGATGAAGCCAACATCGAAAGTAGCGGGGCAGCTTCCATGGCTCAAAGTTACTTAGAGAGTTATAAATCTGTTCTAGAAGCCAATTACCTTACAGAAAACAATGTCGATGTCAATACTTTTAACAACCTACTTACCTATGAACAAAAAAGTATTGAACAACAAAACTTCTACAGTAACTACATAGTAAATTATGCTTTCCTATTTATCCTTATGGCTATAACAGTATCAGCTACATATCCTGCAACTGATGCCACTGCTGGAGAAAAAGAAAGAGGAACATTGGAAACATTATTAACATTCCCAATTAAAAGCAAAGACATTATTGTAGGAAAACTACTAAGTGTTACTCTATCTTCTATCATAACTGGTCTACTTAGTTTAATATTAGCCATAATAGCTATTATCTACATTCAAAATACTTTTGATATCTATAATGGTGCTAATCTATTAAATACCCAAATAATTATCAGTTCTATAGTAATTATCATAGCATTCTCAATCATGATCAGTGGCTTATGTATAGCAATAGCAAGTATGTCAAAAACCTTCAAAGAAGCCCAAAGTGCTTTAACTCCACTTACATTCATCGCTTTCTTCCCAGGAATGATTGCTTTCATGCTAAACATATCCAACAATTGGTTATTATCAATTATTCCATTCATCAATTTCAGTATAATATTTACAGATATTACTAATGGCAATCTAAACATATTACATTTAATACTCATGTTTGCATCAACAATAATCATAATAGTTATAGTAATCTATTACATTATCAAACAATACAAATCTGAAAAAGTATTATTCACAAACTAAAAAATAGCTCTTCGCTATTTTTTATTTAACTTGACATTTTTATATAAATCATTACTATTCACTTAATAACCAATCAATTATATTTTTATGAATTATACCATCCCGTGAAAAATCAGTTTTATCAAGTGAAAGAACATATTTAGGATAATTATCATCTATTGTATTAAATGCATTAAATTCCCTATCAATTACTTTATCAGAATCTAACAAATAAGTAACTTGATAATATTCTTTTATATTACCTTTAATAGCAATAAAATCTATTTCTCCATTTTTAGTTTTCCCTATATAAACATCATATCCTCGTTTTAATAATTCATTATATACAACATTTTCAATAGCAAAACTTTTATTAATTTCAAAATTATTATTCTTTATTTGGGCAATCCCTTTCTTATTTCAAAAATAATTTAATACATAAAAAGTCAAGTATCTTTACTTGACTTTTTATAGGCTATAACTTCCTTATTAGTTTATACTCACCATTAAATACTTCTGTAGCACTACCACGCATAATTACATGATTATCACTATTTAATGTAATATATAATTCTCCACCCTTTAATAAAACCTTAATTTCTTGATCTCGAATAAAAATATTATTGTAAATAGCTGCTACCACTGATGCACTAGCCCCAGTTCCACAAGCAAGTGTTTCTCCGCTTCCACGTTCCCAAACTCGCATTTTCATAGTTTTATCATTAATGACTTCAACAAACTCAACATTAGTTCGTTCCGGAAATATTGAATTATTTTCAAATAACGGACCAATTTTTTCTAAATCTAAATAATCAATTCCTTCAGTAAATATGACACAATGTGGATTTCCCATTGATACACAAGTAATAAAATACTCATTATCATTAATCTTTAAAGGATAATTAACTACTTTATCAACTCCTAATTTTACGGGTATATCTGTAGGCACTAAACTAGGACATCCCATATCGACAGTAACAGTTTCCACCTTACCATCAACAATTTCTAAATTCAAAGTCTTTATACCAGATGCCGTCTCTATTCTTAAAGGATTATTGTGTGATATACCATGTTCATAAACGTATTTTCCTACACATCTAATCCCATTACCGCACATTTTTCCTTCTGAACCATCAGCATTAAACATTCGCATGCGAGCATCAGCCTTATCACTTGGCAGGATAAATATTACACCATCACCACCAATGCCTTTATGTCTATCGCTCATCACAATAATATCATCTATCATTTCTTCTGGAACTAATTTTTCTTCAAAACAATTAATATAAACATAATCGTTTCCAATTCCATGCATTTTTGTAAATTTCATATTACTTTTTTCCCTTTGATTTCTTATTTTCAACTATTTCTACATGAGGATAAGGTATTTCAATACCTTCCTTTGGAAATCTTTTATTTATTGCATAATTAAGTTGATACATATTTTCAAATACATCACTGTTATTATCTCCCCAAACCCAAGCTCGAAGTTTAATTCCATCATCCCCTAATTCTAAAACTCTTACCTTAGGAAATTCTACATCTTTATTTCTTCCCTTAGGATTAGGATGATATAACTTTTCCATTTCTTCTTTCAATATTTTTATCGCTTTATCGACATCTGATTCATAAGAAATTTCATAATCTACTAATTTAACATTCTCATTTTCGCTATAATTAAAGTTTTCAATAGTATATGTATTCATTTCACAATTAGGAATAATTACTCTCCGATTATTAATAGTTCTAATAATAGTATGACGCATTGTAATGTCTTCAACAGTTCCACTTACTGCCTTATCAACACATTCAATAAAATCTCCAACTTCATAGGGATTTCCTAAAACTATAGCAACACTACCAAAGAAATTCTTTAAACTTTCTTGCGCAGCAAGACCAACTACAACAGACCCAATTCCTAAACCAGATAAAATAGTTACTGAAAATGAATTAAACACATCAAATTGGGTTAAACAAATAAGTATTGCCAATGCATAAATAACAAATTTCTTTATTCTTTTAACAAACATCAAAAGAGTTGTTACATTCTTCTTTCTTTTATGTCTAATTGTTCTACTAATTACACCATCAAATACTTTATTTAAAATAAAAGCCACCAATAAAATAATTACAACAACAATTACTTTATCTAAATATTTTTCCACAAAATTTTCCATTTAATCACCTAATATAAGTATATCAAGAAAATTTTGACTTTACAAATAAATACTGCTATAATATGTTTTAATTTACAAAAGGGGGAATATTATGAAATATTTAAGTGTTGGAACTGACCAATTATTTGCTGAACTTTATCAACCAATAAAAAATGGCAACCCCAAACCAACCGGAGGCTTATGGGCAACTGAATATGACCCAAAATATCCTAATTACAATGTTTGGGTAGAATTCCTATCTATTCAGCCTCATATATTATTTTATAAAAGAACTAATGGCAATCCTTTTTTAACTCCAGCAAGCCTATTAACATTAAATGATGATACGAAAATATTTAAATTAGAAAACCAATATCAACTAGATTTCCTAAAAAAATATTATCCATCTGCTGATAACTGGATTGACTTTGAAAAATTAAGTCAAGATTATGATTGTCTTTATATTGATATCATGCTACTTTATCGTGATATAACACCAGAAGAAAAATACAAAATCGCTGAATTTACTGTCAGTACTTTATTAATATTTAATCTTGACTGTATTAAACACTATCAAAAAGCAGAAGTAGATATAGAACCATTCGACTACGAATATGAACATGAATTCAGTAGATATTGTATCAATGTTGATAGCCAATTGCATGCTATATCTAAAAGTGATGATCAAATAACTGAACTAATAAATAGAATCAAAAAAGAAGAGTCAAAAACTCTTCCTAACATCGAACAATTACTCCAAGAAAAGTATGGTGAAATACTAACAAATTTCATTGCTGAATTTAAACTCAAAAATGCTAGCACTGAACATCCTGAAACTTTAAAACAATTACTCATTAGACATATATCTCGAAGTATTTAATTAATTTTAAATACTTTTTTTATTACAAAACTCATAAGATATGCAATAATCATCATAACAACAACTGTTATTAAACTAGTAGGATTTTGAAAACTTTCTACTAAACTAGTACCAACAAATCCCCAGAAATAAACTAAAAATATCTTACTAATTAATATAGCTATAAAGAATTTTTTAAAATTCATATTTACTAAACCAGCAGCAATATTCATCATAAAAGCTGGAGTAAATGGAATAGATAAAATAACAGTTATCTTTGTTAATGATAAATTTTCAATATAATTCATACACTTTGTTAATAAATCAATATTCTTAATTTTTTTCACTACAAAGTTACGCAAAAACTTCTTTACTAAAAAATAAGAAATAAGACACCCAATAATTGTACAAATCCAAGATATAATAAAACCTATTACATTACCAAAAGCAATAAAATTAATAGTAATAAAAACAAACAACGGAAGTGGGGGTATAATTGATTCTAACACGATAAAAAGCGAACCAAGTATTGGTCCATAAACTCCCATTGAATCGATTGTATCCATAATAAGATTATAAAAATTACTAAATACTTCTCCCATAAAAACCACTATTGTTATTATAGTACAAAATATCCAAAAATACTATTACAATTATGTAATTTATCGAATTACTTGAGTTACATCATAGCCAAGATATTCAAGCATTGCAACTACTCTTTTACTAAGAGTACCCTTACTACAAACAATAAAATATTTTTGATTCCTATCAAGTATAGTCTTATAATTTAAAAGTAATTTATCAGCATACATATTTTTACTATACGGTGTAGGATTTTTTTTATAATCTATAGGATGCTGAACATCAATTAAAATTCCCATACTAGGATTATATTCACTTATCTTTATCGTTTTCATACTTCTCACATTATAATTTATGTTGAATCAATAAAAAAGAAGATGATAAATAACTATTCATCATCTCCGAAAAAGTCATCAAAAAATTCATCATCACTAATAATATTATCCCCAATAATTTTACTATCAGAATCGACACTAATTTTTGGTTTTTCATTTTTTTCTAATTGCTCTACTTTTGGTTGACTAACATCAGGAACTTTAGCATCAATTGCCTTTTTAAAATCATCTAATGATTCAACTTCACTGTTAGTATTAATTGAATTATTAGTTGTAATATTTTTCATAAATGGACTACTATCAAAAAATCTATTTGTTGTAGTTTCTTTCTTCTTTGGCAATTCTACATCTTCACCAATATTTAAAAAACTATTAGCATTTTTCTTTTTTTCTGCTTCCTGACGGTCTAACTCTTTAAATTTTTCATCTAAATCTTTTAACATACTATCGATATCTAAAGAGTTAAAATTATTTTTAGGCATTGGACTTTGCCCAAATCCAGAATTCATTCCAGCTCCCATTCCTTGGAAACCTGGAGTTGATGGTCTAAATGGATTTGGTGAACCAAAACCGCTATCTTTTATATTAGCCATGTGCTTACTTTTTTCTTCAGTAACAAACTTTTTCAAATCAAATATTTCAACTTCTTGTTTAATTCTAGATGGATATGGTTCTTCTTTTCTTTCAATTCCCCATTCCATTTTAAAGTCTGGTTCTAATTTTGTTCTAAATGGATCTGTTCTAAGACGTTTAATTATTGCTTCAAACAGCTTCATTTTTTGTAAATCAGTAACAGTTATAAGAGGTCTAGTTGCATTCTTATCTTTATCATCAGTTACTTTTACTTCCCCACACATCTTCGAAATTTCTTCCAAAGCCTTCATTTCAGTACTAATTAAATAAACTAAATTACCACAATTACCTTTAATAATTTCTGCAACATTATCGCCATAGACATCATTAAGTTGGGCAAAGTTTTGAATAATAAATGTAAATCTTATATCCCGACTTCTTGCTGCTGATACCATTGCATCCACATCTTTAAGCGGAGGCATATTTGCAAATTCATCTAAGATGAAATTTGTTCTATAAGGAAGTTTTCCTCCATTTTCTTGGGCAACATCGATTAATGTTTCATAACATTGTTTAATAAATATTGTCATCAAACTATGATAAGTTTTCTTTTCATCATGTATAATCATAAATACTGCAGTCTTACCATTACCAATGTCTCGCATATTAAAGTCACTATAAGAAAGCATTTCACTTAAAGCTTCTCCAGTTGAAAAGTTTCTTATCTTTTGTCTAAATGTTGCAAGTAATCCACCTTTAGTATCATTCGGAGCATTAATAGTACTTGTTGCAAAGATATAAGGTGTTGATTTTTCCCCTTTAAGTCCAAAATACTCTTTAATATAATTGCTAGTTGCATATCTTTCTTCTCCAACAGCACTCATATAATTGATACTATTTAAATTAACTTCTCTTTCCTTAGCATCTTCAAATAAACCTAAAGCCAGTCCTGAAAAATAGTCAGCAGCTGATTTTTCCCAGAAATCTGATTCTGATTTATTACTTGGATCATACAAAATATTTAAAGCAACGTCGTTTAATAATTCGATAGCTTTATCTTGATTACCACCAGTATAATATTTATATGGAAGGGTCAAAGGATTCCATGAATTTCCCCTTTGAGGTTCACGGAAATTTAAAACTATAATTCTATATCCTCTTTCCTTCAAATAAGATGCACTATACTTATATATTTCACCTTTAGGGTCAGTAATAATCATACTTTCGCCCTTTTTAGCAAGTAAATTAACCATTGGTTTAACTATTGTTTGAGTTTTACCACTACCAGTAGAACCAATTACTAAGTTATGATATTCGCCATTATCTACCCAAATTTCTTTACCATTGTTAATTAAAGGAATTCCCGCAGCATCCAAAGTTTCACTCAAAGGATTAACTTTAACAACATTTTCTTCATTCTTAATGTCTTTTTCATTTGCCCATTTAGAATATCCATCGCTAGATTTTCCCTTAAGAATTAGACCAACACCATGACTTCCCTTATCTTTCTTAAATATATAAGAAGACACACTAGAAAATATCGCTACTAATGACCCAATAAATAACAATAACGTAATTGGCAAATAATAACTAGTAAATGCTTCAAAAGGAAGAAGACCATAAAATTTGCCTTCTTGAGCTAAGGAAGACACATTTAAAACTGCTATAGCGCAAAGATATAACAATAATACACAATAAATACAAAATAGTAAAAAATCTTTTGGTTCTACTTTAAATTTCATGAGTATCTTCCTTTCCACCAATATTATATAACAAAATTGTCATTTATAAAACCATTAATCACTAAAACTTCTTATATAATTTCCATCTACATAATCATACAAATTATTTTGGGTTTCCCCAACATTAGAAAAATAACCTTCTTGTAAAATAAAAGAATAAACACTATTATTGTCATATCTTAATATGTAATTTAATTTATATACAGGATAAGACATAATTTCTCTATATTGGACTTCATCATCAATTACAACTTGTATTTCATTATTTAAAACAACATAACACAAATTAAAATAATATTGTTCTTCTTCCAAAGAATCTAAATTAGAAACATTAACTATTTTATCTACAATACCATTAGAATCTAAATCAATATTAACCACTTCATTAGTTGATAAAGTGCTACTATTAAATCCATGCCCCAGTATAGTTGTTATTTCAGATATTTCCACTCCAGTTACATTTGTTACCGCATATGAAGGAATAACTACATTAAAATCATTTGAATACGCAATTAAATCACCATAATATTCTACATATGAATTATTATCATCAAATAAATTCCATATGGTTCCATATTTCAAATTATAATTTCCATAATATTGATGATTTACATATACAACAAATTCATTATCTTCTATTTCATCTATATCTAATGTTCGCCATCTACCATCAACATATCCCCAATTACTTATATTATCAATTACCAACATATCATAATCTATTACTACTGGTTCAGTTGGTGTTTCTCCTTCATTACCATTATTTCCTGGATTTTCTTCTTCTCCTAAATCTCTATTTACATAATAATATGCATAAAAGACTACTGAAATAGCTACTAGAATAATTATTATAACAATTGAAACCTTTTTATTCATTAGAATCCTCCTTATCATAAGAATACACAACTACTTGATCAATTTCACTAATAAGCACCGAAGTAACTTTACCACCAGAAGGATCCTTTGTTATAAAATAATTTCCATCTGTACTTGTATAAACTACATAGTGACCTCTTGGATGAGCAGAATTAACATAATGTAACAAAACAAACGTACTATTTGGATCTTGCGATTCAACTAATTCTCTAGTTGCAGATGATGAACTCGGATTATAAGTACCAACTAACCTTACTGATGGAGCAATTTCTTGAATACCACTACATCCCCAATAAATAGCTCCAGAATCAGTGAAACAAGAACCATTAGCATTTAAGGTATCAATTAAAGCTTTAGCATCAAAATTATCGACAACAACATCAGTACCAGAACAAGAAATACCAATAGCTATTGATGTTACAGCACAACCAGAATCAGCCATCGTAAGTGAAGAATTTCCTAATCTCGTACTACCCCACTTAGAATCTCCTTGAGCATAAATCGTACAATCCGCTGAATAAACTTCACAATTATCCGGATCAATTCCAAACACTGTTTTACGCATATCAGACATAATAGACACTTGATATTTAGCATAAGCAGCTTGATCTTCTTCTGTTGTAGCAACACAGCCTTCTCCACCACTAGTATCACAGTAATTTCCGCTATTACAAATTCTTTCTACTTCATTTGCTCTTGATGTTGTCATAAATTCTTTTATGTAAGGAAAATAATAACATCCACCAACAGAGGAACTACCAGGATTATACCAATATGAACCAATATAAGCATAACGGGACATCATTGCATCAACACTTTCATATTGACTAACATTTTCAACATAACCAAGTACTCCATCATCAAATGATTCATAACTTATACAAGCATTATATCCGCCTGTATTTGTGCATCCCATTCCCCAATAATTATTTTTGCTAGAACCTGGTGAAAAACCTTCTAATATTGCTCTTATTACTACCAACTCAGGATTTACACCATTATTTGTAGCTATAGTATATATTCTATCTGCATTATCAGCAAAAGCTCGACGATCAGCATCATTACTATAAGCAAAATAATCTTGCACCTTAGAAACAAATTCACTTCTTGATAAAGAGGTTGTACTTATAGATATTTCAGAGCAACTAGCACCATAAGAACTACTTAAAGAATTTTCTGACTGAGCTCCTCCACCCAGTATTATAATAAGAATAAATATTAATAATACAACTCCCAAAATTGCTAAAATCCATGGATTAGCTACAATAAATGCCAAAACTTTCATAGCTACCTTACCAGCCACTTTTTTAGCGGCAGTTCCTGCAGCTTTTGTAGCATTACGAGCAGTTTCTCTAACTGCTGCACCTGCAGCAGCCTTAGCCTGAGAAGCAACTTGCTCTGTTTCACTATTTTCTAGTTTCTCATTTGTTTCAGTTGTATTTTCAACATTTTCTACTTCATTAATTTCCTCATTTTGTGTTTCTTCTAATTCATCTTCTTCATTATTTTGCGCCATAGAAAAAGCACCTAATCTTCTTTGTTGTCGTTGATTAGGATCATAAAGTAATTTATTTTCGTTATTTACTCCTCTTTTTCTATTCAATTAAACCACCTTAACTAAAATCCCCCACCTGATCCAAACGAATCAAGTTCTTCTTGGGTAATAACAATTTGAATACGCATTCTCTTATTACCACAAACAAATAATGCATCACCTTGATTATAATATTTAATTGATTCTTTTTCAGCCTCATTTAAATCAATTAATTTTGATAAATCTTCGACAGCTTGTTTACGAAGCCCCATAACCAAATAATAAGAAGCATTATCAAAGATTGCTTTACCATGTGTAATAATATTTGGGGCAGTAAAGTCTGTTGGTTGTTGGGTAATAATAATTGTACCAGTATTGTATTTCCTACTACGTCTTTGAATTTGTGCTAAAAATTCAGCACCTAATTCATTATGTCCCGCAAGTAATACGTGTGCTTCATCAACCATCATAACGGTATTGACATCTTTATCCAAACATAAGCCCCATGCATATTTCAAAATATTAAAGAATAATGCATTTTTAATATTTTCATCACTATTCATTAATTCTTTTATATTAAATACAATAAAATCGCTTTCAAATTGTAATGTTGTATGTCCTGTAAAATAATATCTAAGTTCTTTTACTAAAGGTCTTATCTTAAGTTCAAGCCGTTCCATTACATCCCGTTCATGTGTTGCATCAGTCATTGACAAAAGTCTACCTTTAATAGTTGCATAAACATCATCAAATGTCGGATAATCAGCACTCGTTAACTTAGTAAAATCAGTATCGTAATCTATTTTATATCTTTTATAAGTATCTTGTAATACTTCACTAAACATTGTAAGTACGTCTTCTTCAATACTTGGAGAATAATACTTCATAAAAGCTTTAACTTGTTGTAAAGTTCTAGTCAATACTGTATATCCTAAGCCTTGAGCAATTTCTTCTTCATCAGCATCAATTACTATTTCAAGTGGATTAATCATTCCGAAATCTCCACCTTTACCCAAGTCTAGAAAATCTCCCCCTAATGAATAAGTCATTTCTTCAAGTTCGCCTTCAGGATCGACACACACAATTTTACAACCATTTCTAATGTGTGAACGAAGTAACACCTTAGCAGCAGTTGATTTACCAGAACCTGACATACCAAGCAAAATTAAATTAGCATTATTTCTATTATTTTCCTTTTTAATTTGATATAAAAATTGATTGAATAATATAACCCCACCAGATATATCTACTCCAAGAAGCGTCGCCGCTCCAGGATCTTTAATACTATCAAAAACAAATGGATACATAGCTGCAATAGTAACTGAAGGTATTGGAGTTCCAATTCTTTGTTCAATATCTTGCGGTGGGAATATTGGCAAAATTGACTTCAATGCTTTTTCTTGTTCAAACATCAAAGATACTGCTCGCATTCCAAGAGCATCTAAATAACTTCTTACTTGAATCTTTCTAAGTTCTAATTCTTCTTTGTTATTTGCCGTAATCATCAAATGCATTTGAAAATCAAATATTCTTGCTTGAGTAGCTGCAAGCATTTGAATAAATTGTTCTAAAGATTCATAATCTTGTCTAATTCTTTCTTGCATTGTTTGATCTTTTTCGCTTTGATATCGCACCTTTAAATCAGCTATTTCTTTGTTAAGCATTTTTTGTAAAACTGAAAACTCAATAGGTATATGCTTAATCGCAATTTTTACCCCATTAATATTAGTCATATCTGACAAAAATCCCGGAGTTATATTTTTGGGAAAAGAAATAACTGTCATTATAGTAGCATATTTTCCCCCAATAACGAATTCAGTTGGTTTAAACTCCATCCCTTTTGGAGCTACTTCACTTTTTAATTTAGACATATTACATCACCGCCCCAAAATTAGTTTGTTCTCCCCCATTTAAGAAATTATCTAAAAGCATTCTTAAATCACTATTAGAAGCTTGTTGTGATTGCAAACCAGCAGTTGCTAGTCCACTTATCAAATTATGTAATTTCTTTTGAACAAGTTCCATTCTCTTTTCCTTAAACAAAATATAATATTCTGTATCAACAACGTTATACTCAACACTTGTAAATAAATTTGCTTTATTTATATCTTGCATTATAAGTTTTTTAATAGCATTATTTTGAGCATTATTATACATTAATTGCAATTGAGAAACATAAACATCTATATCAACAGGTCTATCCGCAATTAATAACCAAAATTCAAAATCAATACTATTATAGAAGTTTCTTAAATTGTAAATTGTATTATTTTGACTACCAACATCCATAATAAATATATTTTTAGGCATTATTTTAACACCAGTTACATAAGTTCCATCATCAAGTTGTATCATCCCATTCATTATTTGTTTAATAGGAAGCCAATCTTCAGCATAACTTACATTATTGTTTATCTTCTGAGTCATATTTCACACACCAACCTCTCCAATAATATCTTCTAGTATTAAAGATAAAACTGACAACATTTATTATAAATTGCAATACATTATGATAATAAAGCACCGGAGTAACTAGAAAGCCAGTAACTAAAGCCGGAAGTAATATTATTATCATTTGAACCGCACTAGCATTTCTAACTAACATTAACAAAAGTAATGTCAAACCACAACCAGAACCAAACAATATCAAATCAACTGGAGTAAAAAAGCCAAGTATTAATTGTGATTTTTTTGAATTTGCTGGTATTAAAAAATTGTTATTCATTCCCTTTTATCCTTTCTTTATTTTTTATTTTCATCAGTATTCTTTTGTTTCATAGCACTTATATTTACTTCATTACTTGCAGTATGCAATTTAATATTATCTCCCATTTTAGAAACTACCGATTTAGTTCCGTCAGCTGCATCGTAAAAGACAGATTCAGAAATATCCTTATTCATAGCAAAATCAGATCCTACAATACCAGCATCTCTTAAAGCTTGTAATGAAGAATTATTCATTATAGCACCACGATATTCTGTAGCTTTAACTCTTAATTGACCTAATGCAATTTGATCATCTTGACTTAATCTATTCCAATTAGCTTGCGAAGAATACAATTTATTATGCAAAGATTTTTGAACATCTTTAATAGCATCTTTATAAGCTTTTTCTGCACCAGCAACATTTACCCCGCTTAATCTAGCTTGATCTAGCCTTTGCTTTGCAGCAGAAAAAGTTGATAAATTAGCTCCCGCCAAACTTGTTTTACCTTTATTAAGATTTTTTAAAAGAGTACTTTCAAATTCATTATTAAATGCATCTTCGGCACCAGTAATTTCTGCCATTGCCGCATTTTCAGCACGTAAAGCATCAATGTTACCAATTCCTACAAATCTACCTGCACTGCCTAGTAAATCCGCTCCATGACCTAAACCAGCGCCTATAATTCCACCAACACCTGGTATTTTCTTTCTATGTGCAGCTTTATAATTTTCACGCTTAGTTCTAGCTTCAGCAGCTCCTTTAGCAGCAGTGCTAGCAGCACCTCTCATATCTTTAAAGTTTTTTGCACCTCTACCAGCAAAGCCGCCTCGTACAAGTCCAGAACCAGCTCCGCCAATAGTTGATTTTGCTGCACCTAAAGTTCCACCAATTAAAGCTCCAGCCTTTCCTCTAAAGCCACTAGCATTTTTTACATTATGAGCAGTTCCTTTGATTCCACCAACTAAATTTCTAACTCCAGCAGTTGCTAGACCACCAACAGCAGCTCCAGCAACTAAGCCACCACCCATGGCAAGTTTATCCATAAGGCCAAGTTTCATACCACCAGTATCTAGTTTTAACAATTTTGAAAGCAAATCAGGAGCTTGTCTTATAAACGTAACTACTCCCATAATCAATAAAGCTAGAACAATTAATTCTTGAGTGAAAGATAAATCACTTAAACCTGGAATACCATTAAAGTTTTTTACAATTGTAGTTATTAAAAATACTCCTAAATTCATTATACCAATTCGAATAAAGACTTCAAAAAATATACTAATAACCTGTTTTGTCCAATTTGAAAATACATCTTTCATATTACCACCAGGTAATATTCTACATATAACAGGGATTGGAGCTATTATTTGATAAAAAGCTAATTTTATTACCCTAAGTGCCATATCAAAGCAAAAATTTAATAAAACATATACTATAAATAATCCAGCAAAAGTAGAAATTATAAACATGTAATTGATTTGTCCTGCTTCTACGGCTTCTCCAAATTCACTAAAATTAGAAAACGAATCTTCTCTTAAAACGCCAGCTCTAATTTCACTTAATGGCAATCCATTTTGAACAAACAAAGCACCATTGCCCAAAATTTCATCAGCGCAACTTCCTCCATCTCCTACAGTTAATACTGTACCAGTTCCATTCACTTCTGGATTGCCACACCAATCTTCATTTTCATGGAAAAATGCCATAAATGTATAATAAGCCATCGTTCTACCAGCATCAGCATCATACACATCTGTATTCGTTGCATAATCATTACCAAGCACCAATCTAGGAATCGTATCGTTATTCAAAATAGAATTTTGAATATTAAAAGCCACACTAAAAACCATAGGTAGCAACACAATTATTACCAAAGAAATAACAACATTTTTTATAAGATTTGGAAATGAATTTTCTCCCTTAGCAAAATCATCAGGATTAACAATTGCTCTTAATAGTGAATACGCTAAAACAAAAAGCATAAAAACCCCTAATATAATATAGATTCTACTAACAATATCATTATAAGTATCTTGACTAAAAATGTTTATGCCTGCCAAAAAATCAAATATATCATATAAATAATCTATTAAATTATAAATAGCACCATCAAGCATTAAAAGTAAATTGTAAAGATTAGCCACTTATAATCACCTACCCAATCCCACAAGTGCCATATGCACCAAATAAACGCATTACAAAATCAACTACAATTGGCAAAAAGAATAAAATAACTACAAATATAAATCTTTTTGCAGTAGTCATAGTAGCCTTCTTAATAGCATCTTTATCATTTGAAACTAACGCCTTAATAAAATCAACTGTACTTAAAATTAATAATGCTGCTATTGCCACATATTTCATTATATTTAAAATCCATTGCATCCAATATGCCGGATATTGGCTTTTAGTTGGGTCGCCAAAAATAGCCTTACATAGTTCATCGTTATTTTGTACACCTTCAGAATCGGCATCTGCAAAACCATCTCCACGTTCTCCGTCAAAGCCATCGCCGCGTCCACTCGAAACAGCAATTTCTTCTACTAAAGCACTAGCATTTGCTACATTTTGAAAACAAAAAAAGGATAGAACGACCATACAACATAGAATTAAACCTTTATTCACAACTGTCATATAATCACTTCCATCCTACCAAGGACTTCCATCATCCCTTAACCTTTATATATTAATTTTATTTTTTATAAATTGGCAGGGGCGGAGAGAATCGAACTCCCATCAAAAGTTTTGGAGACTCCTATGCTACCATTATACCACGCCCCTAAAAAAGTCTTGGCATAAAAATTATACCATATTAAATAAACTTTTACTAGTATTTTACGTGCATTTTTGCACAAAAGAAGTTACAGTTCAGTCAAGAAATAAAAAATGTTGATAAATAACCAGTTATCAAAAGGTTAAGATGAGGGTAAAAGTCAAGACTTGTATTCTCATTTTTTATATGAGAAAATTAAGAAAATAAAGGAGAAATTAAAATGGCATCAAATTATAATAATTATGCATATAAAGATTATGAGAAAGTATGTAATAAATTAGATGCTGTTTTAGATGAGTTAAAATCTGAAAGAAAAGAACATAAAAATGATGTTAAAAAATTTGAAAATACAATAGATAAATTAACAAAAGCTTTGGAACAATCTCAAAAAAGAGTTGAGGAATTAACTAATGAATTATTAAAAATAAAGTCTAAAAATAAACGTGATAGTTCTAATTCAAGTAAGCCATCTAGCACCAATGGTTTTAAAAAGCAATAACTAATCGAAGAGAAAAATCCGATAAAAAACAAGGAGGTCAATTTTTTCACAAGCCACACTCTTTGAAAAATAAATTAGATCAATTTATAAAATCAAAAAATGTTGAAGAAGAAATTATTGAAATCATATTATATAAATCATGACGAATCTGGTGTAAAAGTTGCTGGGAATAGCGAAAATATTTTGTGTGCTTGTAATGATAAGTATACAAGATTTTGGATACATGAGCATAAATCACAAGAAGCACTTCAAGAAATAGATTTTTTACCAAAATATAAGGGAATAATAGTTAAAGATGGAACAGAGTTATATAATTCCTTTGGATTATTACTATCTCAATGCTTATCCTATATTTTAAGATATTTAAAACCATATTATGAGGAAATAAAACACCAAGCACCAAAGAAAATGAAAGAATTTTTGAGTAAGTATAATAATATTAGAAATGAAAAAATAGAAAATGATGAAGATTCATTTGCTAATGAAGAATTAAATAACATATATATTGAATATGATAATATCTTAGATGAATGGGAAGAAGAACTAAGAAAAGATACAGATAATTACTTATTTAATGATGAATATTGTCTATTTAGAAGAATGAAATATGATAACAAAAAAATGGATAAGGATTATCGTGGAGATAGAGACGAAGTTTTATACTTTCTAAAAGATTTCAGAGTACCATCAACAAATAATCAGGCAGAGACAGATCAAAGACTTATAAAGATTAAACAAAAAAATGAAAGGTTTAGGAGTGAAAATGGTGCTAATAATTATGCAATTATTAGAAGTTGTATCAACACATATAAAAAGAATGGTATTAATGTATTTGATGCATTAATATCATCCTTTGATAATAGAACTATACTTGTCTAAGTGAATACTATTTTCGCTTATTTTAGTATGCCTTGACTGAACTGTAACCAAAAGAACATTATAAGATATTAAATATAACAAACAACTGCTACGAATTAAATTTATAAAAGAACAAAATTCTACTTTATTGATTTACAACATTCAAAAGAACAAAAGTCAAACAAGTTTGACTGGCCTTGCATCACTACAAGGCATTTCTACTTCATAGAGTCCTCCCGACTCTCCATAGACCAATTTCGGATGGTCGCCACCCTACTATTTTTGTTCACTTATTTTAATACTAAACATTGCATA
>CALVIU010000007.1 GCA_944331835.1 uncultured Bacilli bacterium
CGTGATTATTTAAACAAGTTTAAATAATCTATAGTTGGTTTGTCGTTACTTTGTAACTTATGTTTGACAAACCTACAACTTGATGTCGAATTATATCTCATAATTTTGTTAACAGTTATATTTTTTTTACTACAACTAACAATTAAAAAGTGAGCCTCAAAAAAATTAGAGAAATATAGAAAGATAAAGATTTAACACAATCAAATGTTGCTAAAATTCAACTTAGACCAAATTACTTACAATTTTTAAAAATTAACAATTTATTACAATACATCTACCAACTATTTATTAAAATTAACCGATGAAAGAAACACCTATCCAAAATCACTAAAAGAAAAAAACAAGTAACTTGTACTTGATTATAAAAATGGCAAAGTCCGCCGCTTAACACCACCATTAACTTCATAACAACTATTGATAATAATAAAAGCTTGCGGATCTATTTCTAATATTTTTTGTTTAAATAAGTAATAATCCATATTAGATACTACACACATAATCATAAATCCCCGTTTTTGAGAATATCCTCCTCTACTAGGTATACTTGTAAATCCTGTTTGAAAATCATCTAATATTAACTTTTTTATCTTTCTTAATTTTTTAGTATAAATATAAAACACTTTACTATCTGATAAACCAAACATTATTTTATCAATAAAATATGTCGAACAAATAAGGATTATAAATGAATATACACCTTTATTAAAACCAAATACTATCATGCCGATAATAATTATTAAACTATTGGCAACAATCATGGCTTTTGATTCGCTAATATTCAAATATTTATTTAAAATTTGCATAATAATGTCACTACCACCGGTAGAAAAACCGGTTCGATAAATAAGACCGCTACTTACACCATATAAAATTATAGCAAACAATAAAACTAGATAAAAATCATCACCAATAATATAGTTATCCCAAAAATTGGCAATTGGTTCTGAAACCGTAATCATCAAAGGATACATTATTGAACCAGCAATATTTCTCTTAGTTAACTTCCATCCCAAAAATATAAAAGATACTACTAATAAAATAGCATTTGTAATATAAATAAATGTAGAAGCAGGCCAACCAAATAATTTTTGTACAACTATTGCCACTCCACTAAAACCAGAAACAACTAAATCATTTGGTATCAAGAACAAATTAAAACACAAAGCATATAAAAAAACTCCAACAACAAATAATATTCCTTCAATTAGGGCTTCTTTTACATCACTATTATCTTGCTTCATTCTTATCACCTATTATAATAATTATAAAGCATTACCCTTTTTTTAGCAATTATTATTAACTAAAAGCATATACATATTTTAGAGGTGAATTTTATATTATGAATGGAAGTTATTACCAAAATCCAACTTTTCCTAGCAACAATTATCAAACTCCACCAGGAAACATTTCCATTAATGAAGTAAATACTGGAACAATTCCAAGAGAACAAAGTTATATTGAAAATATTTTAAGGCTTAACAAAGGACAAAGAATTAAAGCCTATGTTTCTTATCCTGATAGTAGTGCTTGGCAAAACAAAGTTTATGAAGGGATAATTGAAGAAGCCGGTAAAGATCATCTAATAATTAGAGATAACACAAATAATCTATGGTACCTAATTAGAATAATTTATTTAAATTATGTTGAATTTATGGAACCAATAATTTACTCACACGCTTACTCTGATAAGACATATTAAAAGATCGTCACACAAACGATCTTTTTTAATAGTAATATTTAAAATTTTCTTTTTCGTAACCTAAAGTTGTTGTTTCTCCATGCCCAGGATAAACAACAATATCATCCGGATACTTACTAATTAATTCCAAACTTTTTTGCATTTCCATATCATTACCCGTCGGCAAGTCAGTCCTTCCAATACTATTTAAAAATAAAAAGTCCCCAGCAAATAATACCTTATCTTCAGGAAAATAATAACTTACTGAATCACTTGTATGCCCTGGAGTTTTAATTATCTCATAATTAAAACCCTCAATTTCTTTACTTTCCTTAATATTAAAATATTTTTCTATATTTTTTAATGCTCCAATATGATCAAAATGATGATGAGTTATTAAAACCCCAACAACATTTTTATCTTTGGCTACATCAATAATTTTTTTGCCTTCATCACCAGGATCAATTATAATTGTCTTCTCATTTTTGGTAACAATATAACAATTTTCTGCCAATGGCCCAACAACAACTTTATCAATAATCATGATGCCAAACAAGTATAATATTCTTCAGTAAATCTAAATGAATCATATCTTTCTACATCTTCTGCTGATAAATTCCCATCAAAAATATATTTATCTAAAACCATATATTCGCCATCAGTAATTGACAATCTATACCCACCAAGTGAATCCGGTTCAACTTTACCAAGCATCCCTGTATCATAACCTAATTGTTCAAAAGTCATACAACCACCTGGAGTAACTGATAAAGAAACTGTATCAGCATAAACTTGAGCACTAATTAAAAATTGTTGTGCCCCCATAGTTTCAGTAACTTCCGGAGCAATATTTTCAAGAACCGTCATTAAATTATTTGAAATTTCATTTTCTTCAGCTGGAGTTAAAGTATTCATATCTTTAGCATTAGTAAAAGTTTTTTCTGTTACTAAATCAGTTCCATTTTGACTATTTAAAGTAAAATCTAAATTAATATCTTCGCCATTAGAGCTAACTACAAAACTACCACTAGTTCTAATTTCATTATTACTTACAGTTTCAACTGTTAAATCCATTTTCATATTTACAACTGCAGTTTCATTATTACTTGTTAGTTCCATAACTACATTTTTAACTTTATCACTTTCATTAGTAATTTCTAAACTAATTACATTACCTTCTGATTCAAAATTTGTTTTCATTGTATAATCTTTAGTATTAAACGTAATATCGAAAGTACCACTATTTGTATCAGCATTAACTAAATTTACATTATCTCCATCAACAGTTACCTTTAATACCACTTCATCATCAATTTTAAAATCATACTTATCTTTCGCGGTTTCTACTAAGTTCATAACTGAATCATCAATAGTTAATGTAAAACCTTTTAAATCTCCACTAGGAATACTAACAGTTACTTCAAATACCATATCACTTAAACTATCTGCTGATACAGTTGCATCTGTAACACCTAACATTTCTAAAAAATCCAACATATTTTCATCTTGTTCAATTAAATCATTCATCTTTTGGGCAAACGCTTCTTTATTACTATCATTTATCTCATATCTATAAATAGCACTTAAACCACTAATAGAACTTGACATGTCAGATTCTTTTAAAGCCAAACCTAAATACTTCACAAAATTTACAATAGAATTTTTATAATTTTCTAAATTCATTTTTTCAACATTAATATTAGCAAATGGACTTTCTTCTAAATCCATATATAAAGGTGTGCTATATAAATCAGCTGAATCTAAATACATTCTATTATTATTTATATATAGATTAGCATTATAATTGCTTTCATTATTTGCTAAACCAAAATTAATATCTACTATTTCTTTAGCTAAAGAAGTGCCAACTTCAAAATTTAAATTTAAATTATTTAACGCCGCTAATTCTGCAATACTTGAATTAATACTTAATTCCCCATTCATTATAGTATCAGCATCTGCATTATAATTATTTGTCATAAACATATCGTCTATAAAGTTTGATATTTCTTCAACTTTATCATCAATATATTTCTCTGCCGTAAATCCTATTTTAATATAGACAAAGAATGCTATAATAGCAAGGATAATTACTCCTACTACAATACCGATAATTATAAATATTTTTTGGCGATTTTTAGTATTATTCAAGTTATTTTCTGGTGGTAATGATTCCTCACCACTTAAATTATTTAAATTTTCATTTTCATTATTAGTTACACCAATAACTTCGCTATTTATTACTGATTCACTATTAAGTGCTTCATTTGCACTATTTAAATCACTATTCACAGCATTTTCTACTGCTGGAGCACTTCCATCATTATTATCATTTAATTCTTTTGGCGTATTCACACCTCCAGTATTCAAATTATCTGTTGGCATATTATTACCAACACTTTGATTGTCTTGACTAAACACATCACTTTTCATATAAAATCATACCCTTCCTATTAATTATATTACGATTATAGCATTTTTTGTGACAAAATAAAACAAAAACTGATAACTTAATATCAGTTTAATCAAACCATTGAGTTCTCGAATAAAACCATGAACCTTTACCAGGAAATCCTGGAGGTTCTATTAAATTGGCTGTATAATTAGAAAAACTCGTATAAGCGCCTTCTGATACCCCAAAATGTAAATGGGCCCCAGTAGTACATGTATCATATCCGCCATACTTTGATGCTGTTGAATAACCACCAGATAAAGCAATTACATCATTAACATCAACAGTATCACCTTTACTAACATATACTTCTAATAGGTGCGCATATTGCATAGTATATACTTCACCATTGATAACCGCTTGAATGTATATTTGATTTCCTCCACAACTACTTCTACTTACAGTTCTAACTACCACTCCTGATGCTGCCGGATAAACATTGGTACCTTCAGATACAGCAATATCAATTCCACTATGGTAACTACTTTGACCAGGAACACTACGCCATCCAAATAAACTTGATATACGACCTTTTGTTACTGGTTTTAACCAACCATAATTATTGATATACCAAGAATAATCATCATCATTTTCCGAAGACAACCTTACAGCACAAGCAGTTGGAGTTTCATTATCCTTACATCCCATATTTTCATTAGTTTCAATAACATCTTCCAAAGTTTCTATTTCTTCATCAATAGACATCGAAATATCCGAAAATTGCAACAAACTAGAATCAATTTCTTCTAATTGACGTTGATATTCAGCAATGTTAGCATTAAGTTCATCTTCATATTCTAACAATTCAACTTGCTTTTGTTCTGTTTCATCAATTAAATTTTCTAACTCAACTAATTTTTCTTGATTATAATTAGATAATTGTTCAATAGCATCAGCACGCATTATAAGTTCTGTCATACTACTTGAATCAGTTATAAATTCCATATAAGAATTATTACCTTGCAAAATTTGATAATATGCCATCAAATCCTGGGTCTGCTTATCTAATTCTGTAATTCTAGCATTAGATTCTTCAATACTTTGTTTTGCTTCTTCAACTTTTACTTTTGTTTCCTCAATCTTAGCATAAGTATCACTTATTGCTTTATTTTTAGCTTCTTTTTCAGCCTCCGTTACTTCTTGTTGATGTTCATTATCTGCTTTTTCTTGCTTCAATCTTGCTAATTCCTGACGCATTTCTGCTAAAGTCATACTATTATAATTAGTAGCAGCCCTCGCACTCATCGGCTCCAATATATAAACGGCCAATATTAGGAAAACAAACATATACCTTATAAAGTAACTACCCCATTTTTTTATTTTCAACTATTTCACATCCTTTAATTTTACTTTAATAACACAGCCATAAAACTAAAGAACTCACACTTTTATGCAAACCATTGTGTTCTTGAATAGAACCATGATCCCTTCGATGGATATCCTGGAGGAATTATAGCATTATTATTGAAATACGTTGCCATATATTTTGTTTTAATATATCCTTCGACTACTCCAAAATGCAAATGCGAACCTGTAGAACATGATTCCCATCTTTGCGTTTTAGATCCGCCACCTTGAGTTCCTATAACTGTATTGGCATTAACAACATCTCCAACTTTAACATTAACTGAAAGTAAGTGTGCATATTGAACTGTAAATTTTTCTCCTCCAATTAAAACTTGAATATATACTTGATTACCACCACAAGTTTTTCCTTCACCGCGATTAGCCTTTGCTTTAGCATCAACAGTTGCAACTACTATTCCATTACCAACAGAATATACACTAGTTCCTTCTGAATTACCAGCAATATCTACTGCTCTATGAATTTTTACTTTACCAGTAAAAGGATCAGTTCTTTTTCCAAAGATACTACTTATTCTCCCTTTATTCAATGGCTTATACCAAATAGCACTGCCATTTATACTTGCACAGACATCTAAATCTTGATCTTCTTCACATCCCATATTTTCATATGCTTCAATTAATTCTTCTTTTGACCTAATTTCATCTTCAATATCCATACCAACTTCACCTAAACTTGATAAATCATATTGTAAAGTATCTATTTTAGATTCATAAGAAGCAATATCTTTTTCTAATTCTTCTTCATATTTAATCAAATCAACTTGCAATTGTTCATTTTCTTCAATTAAATCTTCTAATTCAACTAATTTCTTTTGATTATACTCAGCAATTTGATTTACGGCATCACTCCGCATCACTAAGTCAGTCATACTATTAGAATCCGTAATAAATTCCAAATATACATTTTCTCCTTGCATAATTTGAAAATAAGACATCAAATCTTGAGTTTGTTGATGTAATTCAGCTATTTTTTCATCCGTTTCAGCAATTAATATTTTAGCATTTTCAATTTTTTCTTGAGATTCCTGAATTTCTTCTTGCGCATTTAATATCGCTAAATTATTTTCTCTTATTTCATTTTCAGTTGCTTGTTGCTGACTATCATTTTTTCTTTTTTGTTCTTTTAATTCCGCCAATTCCTGACGTAACCCGCGCAATGTATTACTACTACTTGCACTTACACTCATCGGTTCTAAAATATAAACACTAAGTATTAAAAACACAAAAATATAACGAATAAAATAACTTCCTAATTTCTTTGCAGTCATCATATCTTTAAATACTTCCTTACTGCTTTTAAACTACCTAACATACCAACAACAGCCCCTAAAACAACTAGAACTAATGATACCCAGAATACAAAATTATATGGTTCAATAAGTACTATCATATTTGAAAATACATGACCATTTAAAGCCCCATATAAAATTACGTAACCGTAAATAGTTATACATATTGGAATGATTGAACCAATAACCCCAATTATGAAACCTTCAAATATAAATGGCAATTTAATAGCAATATTACTAGCTCCAACTAAACGCATAATTTCGATAGCACTTCTTCTACTAAATATTGTAAGTTTAATTGTATTACTTATCAAAAATGCTGTTACTAATATAAGGGCAATAACGATAACTATAACAATTTTTTCAACAACATTGAAAGCCGAAATGATATTATCAACCATACCTTCACCATATTTTACCGTATCAACACCACTAATAGATTTAATATATTCTGCTGTATCTGATAAGTGATTAACATCTTCAACTCTTACAATAAATGAATCCATTAAAGGATTTTCATCCAGATAATTTAATACTGTTTCAAAAGTATCGTCATAATCACTCATTTCTTCTTTCCATTCAGTCTTACTTTTAAAAGTTACTTCCGCTACATTATCCTGACTATCAATATCAGCTCTAATGTTATTTATCTGTTCTTCTGTTACTTCACCATCCAAATATACAACTATACTAAGTTCATCTTCAATTGACTTAGTAGCATTTTCAATATTTACTGCACAAATAAGTGCCACTGAAACAAGGATTAAGGTAATAGTTGTACACATTATCGATGCAAAACTCAAACTAAAATTTCTAAGGACACTCTTAAAAGCATCCCGAATACTTCTTACAAAAATTCTAACTGCCCTCATGAGTCTTATAACTTCCTTTCGCATAATCACCAGCCAAAACGCCGTGTTCAATTAATAGAACTCTCTTTTTCATTCTATTAACAATATCTCTATCATGAGTAGCCATTATTATCGTTGTTCCTAAATCTTTATTGATTCCTTCGATTACTTTCATAATTTCTTTACTAGTATCAGGGTCCAAATTTCCAGTCGGTTCATCACAAATAAGCAACTTAGGTCTATTTACTATTGCTCTTGCAATACAAACTCTTTGTTGTTCTCCACCAGATAGTTCTCCTGGAAATGACCTTACTTTATCTTTTAATCCCACTCTTTCTAGAGCACTCATTACTTTAGGACGAATTTCTTTATCTTTCATCCCTACACATTCAAGTGCAAAAGCCACATTTTCATAAACTGTCAATTTTGGCAACAGTTTAAAATCTTGGAATACTATTCCAATCTTTCTTCTCAATTTATAAACTTTTCCATTTCTTATTTTTCCAACATTGAGACCACCGACCATAACTGTACCACTCGTCGGTTTTTCTTCTCTATATAACGTTTTTATAAATGTCGATTTACCACTAGCAGTTAAACCAATAACAAAAACAAATTCGCCTTTTTCAATTGATACGGAGACATCTGCTAATGCTGTTACGCCATTTTTATAAACTTTATTAACATTTTTTAATTCAATAAACTTCATATGGTCCTCCATAATAAATTATATCATTAAAAAAGCGCAAAATAAATGGAAAAATTGTGAAATTACCACTATTTATCTTTTATTTTACGCAATTTACGATAACACTTTAACATTATCGGTAAAACCTTATATAATAATTTTTTATTAACTAAATCAAATTCTCCGATAAATTCAATGTATTGATCACCAAATTTTCTTTTAAAATCATGAAGCTTAGCCAAATTCTTATAAGTTGTGTGCGGATCTCCAGGAGTACCAAATAAATCGAAAAATTCATATCCATTATCATAAGCATCTTTAATTGCTTCATAATAACTTCTCGTAACAGCAAATGTAATATTTGCTAGTTCATCACTACCAATAAACATACTCCATGCTCTATTTTTAGTATATGTACAAATAAGTGAACAAACTACACACTCATCTTCATCGATTCCTTGAAATACTTCCAAATCTTTTTCTAACCTCGTCAGTTTATTCTTTAAATCCTCTACTCTTTTCTTAGCAGTTTCTAATTCTTTTTTAATACTTTCTATTTCTTCATTTATATTTTTTACAAGTTCCTTAGGTTTTATCGATACATTAAAGTATTTAACTGCCCCTTCTTTTTTTAATTCCTCTGTAAAGATTTGATAATACTTTAATGTATGAGGGTCAAAATCATCCTTGGCACTATTACTTTGTACTAATCTATAAAAATCTTCTATTCTCTCTTCATTATCTATTTTTAAGTTATAGGCATCACTTCTTTTAACAGACTTAATAAAAGACTTAGACATAGCATTTTCTACTTCTTGCCATTCTCTTTTTAAATTAATTCTAAAAGTATACCGTGGTTGATTTCCTTCATAAAGTCGGTAAAATCCGGTATGACGATATCCCAAACTTAACATGTAATTATAAAGTTCATAGTTGTTATTTCCACCTTCAATAGGATTTGCCTCACTATCGATGTCTTGATAAGGAATGTCCGGATCAAACTTAATATATATTATCTTTTTTTCTTTCATATAACCCTTAAGATAATCCGTAAATTCTTTTATCAACTCTTTATTGTTATAATCTATTATAAATCCCCGTGGAGCATAACCATAACTATAACCAAGTGGTGTTTTTCTAAGTAATATTAATGCTGTTGCTACTAGATTACCATTATCATCGACCATACCAACATAATTAGGAACTTGCCCTTTAGCCCTCCGGCAAAACTCTCCCCAAGCATAACTTTGCAAGAAATGCGACTTTTCATGCCCACTTTCAAACGCAATATATTTATCTCGTTCAACATTTTCGATAAACTTCATATTCTCACCTAACTTTACTTTTTAATTTATAAATAGAACTAACTAACCCCTTCGTATAAATTGTATATTCTCCAACTAATTCTTCGATATATCCATTAAAACCACGTTTAAAAAGATAGATTCCGTAATCCTTATCGTTCTTATCTTGAAAATTCATTATACCAAAGAAATTATGTCTGCGATACCCTTTATTTATAGCATACTTAATGACATCCCATTGAATTAAGTATTGTCCCCCAAATTCATTTAATTCATCATAGCTACCACTAAATAGATAGATTGTTTCATCACCATATAACATAAACATTGCTGCTGCCAAGTCGACATAGCCATCTTTAATTGGTAACTTTTCGATATTTGCTAACTTCTTATCAATATTACTTACTTCAAATAGATAATTATCTTTTTTCTTATTACTTCCCTTTATCTTATCTATTTTTTCTAAATATTCATCCTTTGTTTTATTCAAATATTCTTGATATTTAGTAACATTTAGCCTTGCCAATTTAAAAACTACTTGATTTTCAAAAGCCTTATACATACTTTGATAATATTCAAGAGTTTTATCAGGAAACCCTCTTCTTTTACACGTATCTTCTGTAATAGCTTTAAATCTATCCAATTCATCATATTTTAAATCTATTACTTCCACACCTATTCTTTCAGCCTTATTAATTAAGTTTCTCGTCGTTGCTTTAAAATCCCCAAAAATCTCTTGTTCACCTTTACCTAAAACATCCAAACAAAAATTAAATCTAACTTGAGTATCATATTTACATTTTTGATATCCCATATTTTTTAAAGCTTCGATTACTGAATAATTATTTTTACCATTGGAAACAATATTACCATCAATATCTCTTTCTACTTCGATTATATATGGATCAATATTTAACTTAAATCCGTTTTTATCCCGAACAAATTCCACTAACTTTTCTGTAAATATTTTAACTTTCTCAGTATCACTATAATCTATTAAAAAACCTTTTAATGCTTCAAATGTCTTCTTAAGAAGAAAAGTTCCACTTTCTACCAACATTGCTAAAGCAACGCATTCAGTATTATCAAATAATCCCAAATAATAGACTTTTCTTCCTCGTAACTCTAAACTACTACCCATATTACTAGTCTGAAAGAAATTCTTACACGTAAACTTTTGAGCATTATGATTAAATTCCTCTTTATCTACTTCTCTTAACTCCATTATTTGCCTCCCTTCAATTTAGTCTTTAATTTATAAACAATATATAAACACTTCTTGATTGGCAAATCAAACTCTCCAATATATTCGATAGTATTTCCTCCAAATCCCCGTTTTACTTCATACATTCCATAATCCGGATCATTTTTATCAAATATATTTTTCACACCTAAAAAGTTAACTGTTTTCAAGTTACTAGCAATCGCATCCTTGATCATCGCCGGATACATCACATACTTTGGATTAAACTTACGATAATTATTATCCATGCCACTTACATAAGATACTACTTCATCATACGCACTAATTGTAATCATTGCTGCAATATCACACTTTTCAGCCATATCCTTAGCATCAGCCAATTCTTGTAAATATTTTTCTTTCGAATTATTTAATATTTCCTCTTCTTTTCTTAATTTTTTTCCAACATTATCATGTTGCATTTTATCATGAACAATATTGAGTTCCTGTTCAATTTCTTTAAGTCTACTCTCTAAATTACTCATATATATTTTTTTATCGATATAAGCAATATATAAAGTTATATTATCCCCAAATGCCGCAAATACTTTTTCATAATACTTTCTTTCAAATCCTTGAAAATGCTTGCGGCTTCCTGACATATCAAAAAATTTACAAGCAATATCCAAGTCTTTTTCTGTACCCCTTCTTATTCTTACCCCTTTAAAATCTGCTGCCTCAATATTCTTTCTAGTACTCTTGCTCATATTTTCTTTTTGTTCATCCCAATTTCCAATTAAATCAAGTTTATGAACAAACCGAAATTGCATCGTTTCAAATGCCATATTATAGCCATAATGTCTAAAACCATAATATTTTAAACTTTCTAGCAGCTGACGACTTTCTAAAATTTCTTCCTTTTTCAAATCTTTATCATATTTGGCTAACACGATGTTTGGATCCATTCTAAATATAATAACTTTTTTCTTTTTGAAATATTTAATTAAAGCCTTTTTAAAGTTAGGAATATCTTTATAATCATATACAAAACCTCTAGTTGCATAAGCGATATAATATTTTTTTAACACCCGCAAATAGATAACCAACGATACTCCCACTAAATTATCTTCATCAAAAAGTCCTAATAATTCTATCTTTTTTCCTTCTTCTTTCTTAAGTTTATACCAGCTTATACTTTGATACATACTTGCTTGATTGCTATTTTCTACAAAATCCTCATAAGTTTTTTCATCAATCTTCTTCAGTATCATTGTAAGTCTCCTTTGCTTTATAATGTCCCAAAGTTATTATCTTTAAGACTCTATCGATTATCTTTTGACCAAACAAATCTTTGATAATACCCATCTTATACATCAAGAATAGATAGATAGTTGCTCCAACTAAAGCATATATAGCAATATCAATTATTGACCACATCTTTGTTGAAGTATGGAATGGATAAACAATATTTAATAAAGAAAGCACTACTAACATTGCAATTAATGCTCCGATAGTCTTAAATAACATTTTCCAAGTTTCACCATAATTTATTCCCTTAATCTTTTTCATAGATGCTAAAACTATAACTATCGCAATTGTATATCCTAAAATAGTAGCAAAAGATGCTCCATAATATGGTGGTAACCCTATTTTATTACAAAGTAACATTAAAGGCACATCCATTAAAGCATTAGTTAAAAATCCTGTAATAACAGCAATATAAACTATTTTATATTTATTAACACTTTGTGCAGTTTGGATAGCAATTAAATAAAAATTACAAAATATAGCAGTTATAATACTCAATTTAAAAACTGTTGGACCATATGCATCTATTCCATAAAATACATTCCATACTGGATATGCCAAGAAAGATAAACCAAAAGCTGCTGGAATAGAAATAAACAAAATTATTTGTAAAGCCTTGTTAAATATTTTGTTAACTTTATCATATTTTTTCAAAGTATAAGCTGATACAATATTTGGTATTAAACTGACAGTTAATCCAGTAGCAACAGCAGTTACTATCATATTCAATTTATAACCCCATGTTGTAATAACACCCGCAACAAACTCTGCATCAGCCCCACTATAACCGATACTAGAAAGGGTTCTAATAATAAGTGACATATCAACTGTATTATATATATTAACTGTCAAATTAATAATTACAAATGGTATAGCATAAGAACATATCTTTTTTAATATTTCCTTATTAGAAATATTATCTCGTTCTAATTTCCTATCCAAACTCAATTGCTTCTTGTGTGTAAATATTTTTCCAGCAATATAGATTATTGCAGCCAGACCACCGACGAATGCTCCAGCAACAGCAACAGCCACACCTAAAGAAACAGATTTATGTAAAATTTTAATTATAAAGAAACTTCCAAAAATAATAACTAAAATTCTTACAATTTGTTCTATCATTTGACTCATCGATGACGGTTTTATATATTTATGTCCTTGTAAATATCCTCGAGCCACACTTAAAAATGGAATAATTAACACTGCAAATGATACGACGAATATTACTAAAGTAATATCTTCAAGAGTATTACCACCAGTCATATCCCCAACAATAAGTTTAGCAATCGTTTCTGAAAAGAAAATCAAAACTAAAAAACATAACGCTGATAAAATACTTACAATAAATATTCCAATTTTAAAAGATCTAACTTTTGCCTCACGCATCCCTTGAGATTCATATTCACTGACAATTTTACTCATCGCTGTTGGAATACCCGCTGAAGAGATACTTAAAAATATCATATAAATATTATAAGCATAACTATATAAAGAACTTCCTTGACTTCCAATAATTGAATAGAAAGGAATTACATAAAGCATTCCCAAAATTTTTGTAAAAACAATCGCTAATGTCGCAATTATTGTACCTTCAACAAATGAATTTTTCTTCATGTTAATCATCCCTTAACATTAAATATTTTACCAAAATATTTACAATATAACAAGTAAAGCCATTTTCATAAACATTTATCCATGTTATAATAATAATGGTGATTTTATGATACTAGCAAGTATAATTCTTTTACTTATAATTATTGTTGGTATAATTGCTATTGCTTATGTAATAACTTACAATAATTTAGTAAATTATAAGATAAAAATAGAAAAAGCCGAAGGAATAATTGATGAAAACCTTCGCCAAAAATATGATTTAATTGCCAAAATGAACATAGCAATTAAAAAAGTAGTTACTAAAAAAGATTATTTAAAAGATTACATTGATTTAAAAGATAAACGTATTAGTAACTATGAACTTGACAGGAAATTAACAGAAGCAATGAATATTATCTTAGAAGTCAAAAACGATTATAGTGAACTAGATACCAAAGAATTCAAAAAAGATTTACAAGAAATTAATGAAATAAATGAAACTTTAATATCTTGTAAAACTTATTACAATAAAAATACGACGGAATTGAATCAAATAATTCGTAAATTTCCGTCGAATATTGTTGCCAAAATTCATAGATATAAGATTAAACCATTCTTTGATGGCAAAAATATGCAAGATGCTGTCATCGATGACTTTAAATTATAGCGACCAATCAATTGGTTGCATTTTTTTACTGATTAAAAATTCATTAGTTTTTGAAAAAGGTTTACTTCCAAAAAATCCTGAATAAGCCGAAAAAGGTGATGGGTGTGGACTTATAATTATATAATGATTAGAGTTAGTAATTAATTTAGCCTTTTCTTTTGCAAAATTTCCCCACAAGATGAACACTACTGGTTCATCTTTTTTATTAAGTAATTTTATTATGTAGTCAGTCATCGGTTCCCAGCCTAGATTTCTATGACTAGCTGCCTTATCTTTTTCTACCGTCAAAACGGCATTGAGCATTAACACCCCTTGTTTAGCCCAACCAGTTAAATCCCCATCAGTCCGCGGCGGAATACCTAAATCACTTTCTAATTCTTTATAAATATTTTGTAAAGATGGAGGTAGCTTTACTCCTTTTTGCACACTAAACGAAAGTCCATGAGCTTGATGTTCTCCATGATATGGATCTTGCCCTACAATCACTACTTTTGTATCTTTATAACTAGTTAATTTCAAAGCATTGAATATATAATCTTTAGGTGGATAAATTGTTTTTTTATCATATTCGGCCATAATCATCTTATAAAATTTTTGAAAACCTGGACTGTTCCAAATAACATCTAACTTTTGATCCCAATCATTACCTATCATATTCTACTCCTTTAAAGCCACATTACAAGCATGCATTACATCATCTAAAGACTCACCAGCAATTAAAAACCTACTATTATGACAAAATGTTAAATAATCTGGCAATTCTTCCGTCCACTTTTTAGGGAAAGCCTTTTTCAATTCTATAGTATCTGGACTTATCGTAACTGCTTGAGCAATATATCCACCACGATTTGAAGGATGTATCACATATTTAGCATCCGTTCCTGGCAAAGTATCCTTAAAGTGCAAATATTTATCTAAAACAATTATTTCTTTATTTATAGACTTATCATATATTTCTTTTACTAATTTTTCTTCTTCCAAATGTGCTTGTTCCTTTTTAATCAATCTAATTAATATACTTTCAGCAATATTTACTGCTTCATTAAAATCCTTATCGGCATCAGTCTCATCTCCAACCGGATTAAATGCTGCTATTGCTAAACATAAAGAATCGGACTTTCCAGTATTATCTGATAAATCCAAATATTCTATTAAACTTTTTTCAATTTTTTTATAAACATAATCACCATACATTTCTCGAGCAAATACCCGCCACAATTTTCCAAATGCTGCATAGGGAATACCATTTTCTCTCAACTCATTATCACTACCATGATGATCAAATTCTCCCAAACCTATATCATAAACAATTCCATCAAAACCATCCGGAACCTCAGTACTTCTAATAATTTCTATCTCCGGATTTATAATTTTAATAAAAGCCGTAGCAAATACATCATCAGCATGAAATATCCCACTATGAGTTAACCCATATTTACACTTTTTCAATTCTTCCAACTTCATTATTTCACCTACTTATGATAAGTCTCATTATGTATTATTTTAAACGCCCGATATATTTGTTCTAATAAAATTCCCCGAAATAAACCATGAGGAAAAGTCAAATTCGAAAAACTTATAATTTTATTACATTTATTTAATATTTCTTCATTTAAACCATCCGAAGGTCCAATTATAAAAGTTATATTACTGTTGATAACTAATGTTTTATCCACAAAGTTAGCAAATTCCTCACTAGACAATTTTTCTCCTCGAAGGTCTAATGCAACATTATAATCTTTCATATTAATCATGCTATTTAAATTAGTTATTTCTTTTGTATATATCGGATCATCTTTTAATTCAATGATTTCAATTTTCATATATTTACTAATTCTTTTTTCATAATCATCAATTAAATCTTTAAGATACTTTTCTTTTATCTTCCCTACACATAATATTTTTATCATACTTCAATCACTTTCGTTATTTCATTTTGTCTCGCACAAACTATATTATGAAAATCAATTCCATATTCCATAAATGTATTATTAATTGTTTCCAAAGCAATATCTTCCAAATTATTAGTTTCACTTAAGTGAATTAACACAATATCTTTTGTCTTATCTCCAATAAGCTTTGTAAGATAAAACGCCGCAGCTTTATTAGATAAGTGTCCATCATCACTTAAAACCCTTTTTTTAAGCCATGCCGGATAAGGACCATGTTGCAACAATTCAATATCATGATTACTTTCAAATAAATAAACATCTAAATTTTTTAATAATTTAAAATTCTTAGTATTAATATATCCCGTATCTGTAATATATCCCACTTTTAAACCATTTTCTTCAATCACAAAATTTCTAGAATCGATTGCATCATGACTAGATCTAAACGAAGTTATTTTAACTTCATCAATCATTAACTCATCCTCACATACTAATATGTGAGGATAATCGTTCAAGTCTTCAATGGCATATAATTGTTTTTCACTTAATATAACTGTAGCGGCTGTTTTACTAATGAGTGTTTTTAGTGCTGATATATGGTCAGTATGATCATGACTAATTATAACATAATCAATAGTTTTAATATCAACACCAATACTCTTTAAAGCATCATTTATATACTTATAGTTACGTCCCGCATCAAGCAAAAATCTTTTATTTTTGGTTTCCAAATAAGTAACATTACCCTTAGAACCACTTGATAATACTGCTATTCTCATCGTATACCTTGATAAATTGCTGTAAGTGGATTAACTGATTGTGAGCTTCCACCAGCAAATGGTTCTCCAATATATATACCTAAATGCAAATGCGTACCAGTTGCATAACCACTATGTCCCATATATGCAATTACTTGGCCTTTTTTAACAGTCTGTCCTTCTCTAGCATTAAATCCACTTAAATGCAAGTATGCTGAATATACATTATTATCGTGTTGAACAACAACATAATTACCATTTGACCATTGATAACAAGATGAACACGCTGGCGAGACATTTACAACTACACCATCTGCAATTGCATAAATTGGTGAACCATAACCTGTACCTGAAATATCGATACCTTCATGCAAACGTCCCCAACGCATACTATATCTACTTGTAATAACATATGGTGAATTAGTTGGCCAACCCCAGTCACCTGGAAGTTCAACATAACTACCTGATACTCCACTAGAATATGAAGGTCCAACAGTTGTAATTTGATTAACAACATCACGAATTGTAACTGACTCAATAATTTCTATTTCTGATGATTGTTCTCCATTTGTTACTGTAAACGTTTCATGGTTCAATGTTAAACCTGTAACACCAGCTTGAGTAATTTCCGAATAGCCTCTTTCCTTAGTTTTATCTACCACTGTTTGCGTAGAATATGGTTGTTCTGATTGTTCTATTCTATAAACATTATATACAAATGTAATAATTGGATCCAACAATGTAACATTTACAGTATCACCAATTCTAAGCATAACATTTTCACTACGATAATTAGGATTAGCAATTAAAAATTCTTGAGGATTTAATTTAAACTCATCACTAACACTTTCGATGGTATCTCCAACTTGTACTGTATAACTATCCATCTCTGCATCTGGACCAAACAACAATAATTGAGACAACTCAGCAGCATCTGTATATATTTTTTCATTAACACTAATATAAGCTTCTTTTATCGTAATAGTTTCTTGAAAATACATATTATTAATGATTTCTCCAATATCAGTTAAATCAGCAATTTTTCCAGTCATATATGCATTTAAATCCTCTTCAGAAACAAAAGCCAATATATAATTTCTAATTGCTTCTTCAAAAACGCTTTTATTTAATACATTAATAGTATAATTTTCCGGAACTTCTTCCTCTTCATAATAATCATTTTCATCATATTTAATTGTTATTTGATACCCTTTAACTGTAAAATCATCACGTTCTTCAATCATATTATATATATCAGTTGCAGTTGAAAAGTTATCGCTATAAGTATTTACTGCAACAATTTTAAATACATTCGGAGGATATACACTATCCACATCATATTCTCTTTTTATTTCTTGTTGTTCATTATTTATTAAATCATATAATTCTTGATCATCTTCAATAAGCCCAATAACTTCTCCATTTAAATATACTTGATAGGCGGTACCAGCATAATTAATTTCTGTATCCATATTCCTATCAACAAAATAAAGTACTATAACAATTACAGATAATATAGCAGTTATTATAATATCTCTTGTTTTCATTGTTCATCTCCATTTACTTTTAATTGACTCTTAAAACTAAGCATATTAAGTTCAAATAAAAGATTAACTGTCCCAAGCCCACCCTTACGATGTTTAGCAATAATAAGTTCAGCTGGAACTATTTTTTGATTAAAATCTTTTGCTTTTTCATAATAATCTTTTCTATTTATAAATAAAACCATATCAGCATCTTGTTCCAAAGATCCAGATTCTCTTAAGTCCGCTAGCATCGGTTGATTACTTTCTCTTTTTTCAGCACTACGAGAAAGTTGTGACAACGCAATAACTGGCACATCTAATTCCAACGCCATAGTTTTTAACGCACGAGAAATTTCTGATACTTCTACTTGTCTAGATTCTACTCTTCTATTACCACTACTAACAAGTTGAAGATAGTCGATTACTACCAAACCTAAACCAGTTTCACTATTAGCCAGTCTCCGACATTTAGCTCTAATTTCTTGTGCAGTAACTCCTGCATTATCTTCAATATAAATGTTAGTATCCGCAAGTTGACTCATCGCTTCATTATATCTTTTCCAATCCTTTTCTTGCATATTACCTGTTTGAAGTTTATATGAATCAATTTGACCAATCGATGCTATCATACGATTAATAAGCATATCGGCAGACATTTCTAAATTAAATATAGCAACGGCCTTTTTCGTATGCATCGCTGCATAACTAGCCATATTTAATGCTAGTGCAGTTTTCCCCATACCAGGACGAGCAGCCAAAATAATCATTTCACCGCCTTGTAAACCAGTCGTAATACGATCAAAATCCGGAAACCCGGTTTCAAGTCCTGTAATAGTTCTTTTATTCTTAGCTAGTTCTTCTAATTTAGCTTGTGCTCTTCTTAAAATTTCTTGAATTGGCACAAAATCACCAACAGTTCTTGCTCTTACTACATTAAGGATATTTTTTTCAGCATTATCAAGTAAACTAGTTACATCTTCATCATCATAGGTATTATTGATTATATCTGTTGCAGTTTCAATTAAATTTCTTCTTACTGCATAATCTTTAACAATCTTAATATAAAAGTCCAAATTTGCGCTAGTTACTACTGAATCAATTACTTCCGATAAATAGTCTAAACCAACACTATTTAACTTTTTATCTTTATCTAGTTCATTTTTAATTGTTGTTATATCAATTGGAATCTTTTCATCATGCAGATTCTTTATGGCATTAAAAATATGCCTATTTCGTTCATCAAAAAACATATCAACTGTTACTTCTTCAACTATTTTGTTAACATCATATTCGTTGATAAAAGCAACACCCAATACACTCATTTCTGCTTCCAGATTCTGAGGCATTTTTCTTGCCATAAGCCCTCCTTATTTATTTTACTAAACTAATTCTCAATTTAAATTTTACTTTCTTATGCAATTCTACTTCCACATTAGTAATACCAAGTACACTAATTGCATCAGTTATTTTAATACATTTTTTATCAATTTTATATCCCATTTCTTTCAACTTATCACTAATTTGCTTACTAGAAACAGTACCAAATACTTTATCATCTTTTCCAGTTTTAACTTTAAATTCAATTACTTTATCATCTAATTTTTTCTTAATTTCATTATATTCATCAACTAATTTTTGTTCTTCTTTTTCTCTTACATCAATTTCTTGATCTAATATTTCTTTACTTTTTTTCGTATATGGAACCGCTAACCCATTTTTAATTAAAAAATTATTAGCATATCCATCACTTACTTCAAGTATGGCATCTTTTTTGCCTTTTCCTTTGACATCTTTAAGTAATATTACTTTCATTATAATACCTCCTTCAAGTACAATTTATTATACCATTTTTAATATAAATAGTAAAATGAAAAAAATGTGTAAAAAATTTACAGATATATTTTTTGTACCATATAATATGTTTATTTTTATTTCTAGTAGCCTGTACCAAGTATCACTGGATTATTTACTAATAATCTTCACATTTTGCAAAATACAAAATAACAAAAATATACAATTTTGTATTTTACAAAATACAAAATTGACAAAAGTTAATAGAAAAATAGTGTTGATAAAATATTACTAATCAACACTATTTTTATTAATTATTTTACATATGGTATTAAAGCCATAAATCTTGCATATTTAATTTGTTGTGCAATATGCCTTTGATGTTTAGCACAAGCACCAGTCATACGACGAGGTAAAATCTTACCTTTATCATTAATATATTTATTAATAATCATAACATCTTTATAATCTACGCTTTTACCAGCACACATTTGACATATTTTTTTCTTCTTACGATAATATTCTGCCATAATTATAATCCTCCTTTTTTAAAATGGTAAATCATCACTACTTAAAGTAAATTCGTCACCAAAGTCTTTATAAGGATCTTCACTAATATCAGTCGTTTCAATATTATTACTTGGAGCACTACTTGCACTTGGACTATAAGCAACGCTATTATCAACTGGAGCAGAATCTCCACCTTGTCTAGAACTTAAAAATTCCATTTGTTCAATAACAATATCCGTTGTATATCTTTTTGATCCATCTTGTGCATCATAACTACTATTTCTAATTCTACCAGTAGCACTGATTAATGTACCCTTACGACAATACTTATTGATAGTAGTAGCAAGTCTATTAAAAGCCACACAATTAATAAACTCAACTTCTCTTTCACCATTACGACTTACGTATTCACCTTGACAAGCAAGAGAAAATCTCGCTATTTCCATATTACTTTGTGACATTCTTGATTCTGGATCTCTTGTAAATCTCCCAATCAATATTACTTTGTTCATAATTATTCTCCTTCTACTTTGATAATTAAATGTCTTAAAATGTTTTCATTAATAGAAACTTTACGATCAAATTCAGCAATAGTTTCGTGATCAGCTTCTACAGTCATCACAAAGTAATAACCGCTAACTTCCTTTTTAATAGGATAAGCAAGCTTTTTTCTACCCATTTCTTTGAATTCGATAACTTTTGATGGTTTCTTGTTTATAAGTTTTTGAACATCTTCACTAGTTTTCTTAATTGCATCTTCTTCCATAGTTGCTTTAACTATAAACATAATTTCATATTTAGTCATCTTTCATTCCACCTCCTTATGGTCACTTTCGGCTTCCGAAGAAGCAAGGAGTAATTTCTTTTACTCGCAAGTATTATAACAAATATATGTTTTAAATTCAAGAAAATTACTTTGATTTCCATAGAAAAAAGCAACATTTAGTTGCTTAAGCCACTTTCTTTGTTTGTGATCTTTTTACTTCCAACTTTTCTTTTCTAAATATCGGAGTAATTACATAATCATCTATACACATAACAATAAATGATGCACATGTTGTAAATAAAATATTAAATATAATGCTGGCATGATAACCCATTTCTGGGAAGAGATAAGCAAGTAAGAAGACAAACACTATATGTATTGCATAATAATATAAAGAAAGTCTTCCTAAAAATGCACAAACATTACTCTTATCATACAAAACAGAAATATAATCTTTATTTGTAAGAAGCACTACACAAAATACAAATAACACTATACCATTTGTAAACTCACTCCAAGTAATTCCAGCATAAATCGTATAAAGCAAGAAAACTGCAATACCTATATGTAATAAACTAAATGCCATTGTCATGACTTCACTAAACTTTTTCTTTCTAAAATATTCTACAACATAATACATTAACATTCCCAAACACATACCTGCCATTACTCTGGCTATACCATTGGGAAATCCAATAACATTTACCATGGTTCTATTCAAACCGGCTTCTGTTAAACCCGCACCAGCATAAGTTATTATCACAAATACTGGAGCAAAAAAACCTGTAAATAAATCTTCACTTTTAGAAACAACATAATATAAAATTAAACTAGAAATAATAATTGCTGAAATAAGCCATAAAGGTCCATTCCAAAGTTGAGAAACACCAAGAGTTGCATCGAATGTCATAGATTTAAGTTCTAATAATCCTACCGCTCCAATTTGTGATATACCCAAAAACTCCCAAACTGAATCCATAAACACTCCAAAAATCTGCGTAATTTCAGTACCATTTATAGCATTACGAACAATAAATGCTAACAACACTCCAATAAATAATGCAGGATATAAAGCCTTAAATCTACTTCCAGCATATTTCCATGCTTGCTTTGAAGGTGCTTCTTCTTTATTTTTAGCACTTTTATTTTGTTCCTTGTAATGCGCCATTAAAAAATATCCTGCTAAAAACATAAAAAATGCTAAAACATATCCTCCAGTAAAAACCAAGTTTTCCCCGGTATTATGCCATACAATTATATTAAGATTTCCTAAAGCAATGGCCACTACAAAAATAAAACTCCATAATCCAATCGTTGTTATCTTTGAACTTTTCAAACTATCACTCTCTCAATACTATCTCTACTATAACAATAGTATAATATTAATCATCATTTGTCAATTTCAAAAAAAGAAAAGCTTTATTTCTTTTCTCCCTTAGATTTTCCTTTATTATTTGTTCTTTTCTTTTTACTTTTATTATTTGATGTCTTCTTTACTTCTTCATCTTTAACTTTTTCTTTAACTTCAATTACTTGTTTTTCTTCCACTTCTTCTTTTTCTAAAGAAGCTTCATCTTGAACTGAAACAACTAAATCAATAACTTTCGTTCCTGCTACAAAATCATGTAAACCTCTAAAGTCTTTGCGAAGAACTACCATTAACATAATTAAAGACATAACTAATAATTGTAAATAACTAACAACCATTGATAAAGTATAATATCCTGGTGCCTTAAAGATATACACACCTATAATTAAAATTATTGAAAATATAATATTATTTAGTATTAATGAACGAAGTATATAATTACCAACATTAAGTTTTTTATCTTCTTTATTAGCAACTACTCTTATTTTCATTATCTTCTTACCAATAGTTTGTCCCTTCAATGCCCATTGTAATACTGCAAAATATAATATAAAGCCAACTACTGAAATACTACTACTAATTACTTTATATTTGTTAATATTATAATTTAAATCAACAATCTTATCTTTATATTCATCAGTTTCAGTATCAATTTCTCCAGCATTAGCCTGTTCTATAAGTTCAGTATATTCAGAATAATTTTCTGTATATTCATCAATATATGGATTAATTACACTCCAATTAATTATTGGTGTAAGCACTATTGAAAATATCAACACATCGATTATATAGGCCATTACTCTTTTTAAAACTATATCCATATTAACCTCTAATCATTACTTCTTCCAAACAATTGTAGCAAATGAAGGAATAAATTAATGTAATCTAAATATAGATCTAGTGCTCCATAAATTGCTAAATTTTCTTTTGGTAAGCCACTATTTTCTAACATTTTAATTTTTTGTACATCATATGCCGTAATACCAATAAAGATTATCACACATACAATAGACACAATCGTTGCTACCATTGAGCTATTAAGGAATATATTGATTAATGCAACAATTAAAACTGCAACTAAACCAAAAAACAAATAAGTTCCCATTTTAGTTAAATCAATTTTTGTTGTATAACCAATTATTGCCATAATTGCAAATATTATTGCAGAAACTAAGAATATTAGCATTATTGAATCAATTGCATAAAACACGAATATTGATGCAAAAGTAAGACCACTAACAAATGAATAAAGCAAGAAACAAACTTTTGCTGTTGCAGGTTTCATTTTCATTACTCTAGCAGATAATACTATTACAAGTAGTAATTCAACAATAACAAATACCCAGTAACCCCATCCTCCATAAATATTTTCAAGCATAACTTCGCTATGGGCTACAAAATAACCAGTTATGAACGTTACTAGTAAGCCAAAACACATCCATAAAAATGTTTTACTTATCAAATTGTCTTTCATATAGACCTCCTTTTAATTATATTATACATTAAATCGGAAATAACATATATCTCCATCTTTAATTATATACTCTTTACCTTCAATTCGCAACTTTCCAGCCTCTTTTACCCGTTTTTCATCTCCTAAATCACGCAAGTCATCAAAACTCATTACTTCTGCTTTGATAAATCCTCGCATCATATCGCTATGAATTATTCCTGCACATTCCGGAGCCTTCATTCCCCGCTTAAATGTCCAAGCCCGTACTTCATCACTGCCAGCTGTAAAAAACGTTGCTAGTCCTAATAAATTATATGTTGCAAATATTAATTTATCCAAACCACTATTAGTTATTCCAACTGACTCTAAAAATTCATCTCGTTCTTCATTTTCCAAGCCCGCCAAATCAGCCTCTAACTTTGCACACATAACGATAACTCCTGCCCCTTCAGCCTCAGCATAATTTTTAACTTGTAATGAATAATCATTATCTCCAACAACTATTGCTTCTTCATCGACATTAGCAACATATATTATTGGTTTTAAAGTTAACAAATTAAAGTTTTTTAATATTTTTAATGAATCTTCATCAAAACTAATTCTTCTTAAAGGTACATTATTTTCTAAATTTGTTTTACACTTTTTCAAAACTTCAACTTCAACTTGAGCAACCTTATCTTTTGTAGTTTCGGCTTTCTTGGCTATCTTACCTAATCTATTATTAACAACATCCAAGTCAGCTAACACTAATTCAATATTAATTATTTCAATATCACTCCCCGGATCAGTTTTACCTGTAACATGAGTTATATTAGCATCATCAAAACATCTAACAACCTCAACAATTGCATCAACTTCTCTTATATGTGATAAAAATTTATTTCCCAAACCTTCACCAAGAGATGCTCCTTTAACTAATCCTGCAATATCCGTAAACTCAAATGTTGTTGGTACAACACTTTTAGGTTTATACAAATTTGCTAAATAATCAACTCTTGTATCTGGTACAAATACTATTCCAACATTTGGTTCAATAGTTGCAAATGGATAATTTGCTGCCAAAATGTTTTGTTTAGTAATTGCATTAAATAGTGTTGACTTACCAACATTAGGAAGTCCAACAATTCCTGCTTTTAAACTCATAATTTATTCCCCCTTACTATAAAGCAACTCCAGCACCAATTCCAAGTGGAATACCAGCAATATACCAAACCACTATAACCACTAAGAAAGTTAACAAACTCACCAACGCAAATGGCATTTGATACTTCACTGCCTCTAACATTGTCACTGGCTTATTACTTTGATTATAAGTTTCCATAAATGCTAAATATACAATAAAATATACAAACACTGGTGTAAGACCTATTGCAACAGATCCCCCTAAACGATAAACAAGTTGACTAAATTCTGGACTCACACCAACTTGCATTAACGCTGGTACAGTTGATGAAAATATTGACCAACTATTTAAAGCATTTGGTAAAAATAATGATGATATAACCGTTGCCAAAAATAAGAATATTAAAAGTGGCAATCCTCCAAAATTAGAAGTACTAATCATATTTGCAAATGCTGCAGCAATTACATTACCGATATTTGATTCCTTAAATATATTAATAAATATTGATACCGCAAATATCATAACCAATATCTTACCTATTCCATTTAGAGAATGGCCTAATGCATCAATAAATTCCTTATTATTATTTATAGTTTTAGCCCCTATTCCATAAGCAAGACCTAATATAACAAATAAAACTGCTACAACAAATACGAATCCATTACTAAAAAATGAATCATAACTAAACAATTTATCAATATATAAAGTTTGACTATAATCAAGTAAATTTCCTGAAAAAGGAAGTCCAGGAATAATATTATAAATAAATATTAATAAATATATAAGCCCTGCTCCCAAAGAAAATACTAATCCCCGCATTTTTTTCTTAGTTAAAACTAATTCTTCTTCAACATCTTCTTCTGGAAATTCATACTTAGGTACTTTCTTAGCAATATATCCTTCACTAATATTAGTAATTATTACACTTAATACAACAATTAATAAAAACATTATCAAAATAAAACTAAATTGTCCTATTGCATAATCTCCATTAATTATATGTGCGTTAGTAAGTGTCATAGTTATCAAACTAGAATCAACACTCGTTAAAAACAAACTTATTCCACTACCACATGTAAGAGCAGCAAATGAAGTTATTATCCCAATAATTGGACTTCTTTTTCCATATAGGAACAATAATGCACTTAACGGAACTAGTACAACGTATGATAAATCTCCAACTATACTAGCAATTATACAAATAAGTACTAAAAATAAAGTAACAGTTGTCTTTTTAGCCTTCTTAGTTAATAAAATAATAACAGTTTTTAAAAATCCACTCTTAACCATTATCCCAATTCCAATCAAAATAATAATCAAATTGGATAATACAGCTAAATTAGCAAAATTAGCAACAGTTGATGTAAATATATATTTAAGTCCACTTAAACTAAACAATGATTTAACAGCTTCTGTTGTAACTTCATAATCTCCAGTTATACTAGAAACTTTACTATATGTTGCTTGTACATTAAAGAAACTTAAAATTCCACTCAAGATGATTACTACAAAGCAAAGTATAAGTAGCATCATCACAGGATGTAAGCCAATTTTTTCCTTAACTCGAAGTTTTTTCATTTTTAATCACCTTTTTAAGTTTACGCATAAACTCTAATCTATCCATCATTATCTCCCGACCACAATTGTTGCATTTTATTTTTATATCTGCTCCATTTCTTGTAATCGTCCAAGAGTTTGTGCCACACGCATGAGGTTTCTTCATAATAACCTCATCATTCAAATTGAATTCAATTGTATTATTCATCATTCATCCTCGATATCTATATGCATTTTTGCCAAAATATCTTCTAGTTCATTTACCCCATCAAAATATACTTCAATTTTATTCTTATGTACTCTTACTTTAGTATTTAAAGCATCCATTATAATATTTTCAAACATTCTATACTTAGTATCATAATTACTTTTGTTTTTACTCTTATTATTTACTTGTTTTTCTTCCTGACTCATCTTTTCTAAGTCATGAACACTCAAACTATCCGTAATTACCTTCTTGGCCAAATCAATTACTTTTTCATCATCATCAATTTTACTTAAAACTCTTGCATGAGACATTGATAAACTTCTCTTTTCAACTAACTTTTTAACTTCATCAGGTAATTTAAGTAACCCTAAAATATTGGTAACATAAGTCCTACTCTTACCAAATTTATTTGCAAATTCTTCTTGCGTATATCCTCTAAGTTTTATAATATTGCTTATTGAAGTTGCTTCATCAATTGGATTTAAATCTTCTCTTTGAATATTTTCAACTAAAGCAATTTCCATCATTTCCTGATCATCAAAATCTTTAATTATTGCTGGTATCTTTTTAAGTCCTGCAATCTTTGCAGCTTTAGTTCTTCTTTCACCTGCAACTAATTCATAACCCTTAATACTTTTCTTAACAATGATTGGTTGTACTACCCCATACTCTTTAATTGATTTTGCAAGTTCATTCAAAGATTCAATATCAAAAGTTTTCCGTGGTTGATACGGATTACTTCTAATATCATCAATATTAATTTCCGTTACATTCTTTTCATTTTCTTCAACAATATCCTTTTCAAAATTATCAAAATCAATTACAGTATTTGAAAATAATTGTTCAAGTCCTTTCCCTAAAGCTTTTTTCTTAGTTTCCATCGCGACTTATCACTTCCTTTGCCAAGTTATGATATGCTTCAGTTGCTCTACTTGTAGGGTCATATTCATTAATTGGTTTACCATGACTTGGTGCTTCTACTAATCTAACAAGTCTTGGAATAATTGTATTAAATACTTTATCTTTAAAGTATTTTCTAATTTCTTCAATTACTTCAAGCCCTATATTAGTTCTACCATCAAGCATAGTTAAAAGTACACCTTCAATTCTTAAATCCGGATTCATACTAGATTGAACCATAATTATTGAATTAAGTAATTGAGTAATTCCTTCAAGTGCAAAAAATTCACATTGTACTGGAATAATAACACTATCACTTGCAACTAATGCATTCATTGTTCCTAAACCTAATGATGGTTGACAATCAATTATTATATAATCATAATTATCTCTAATTTCATCTAATTTAAGTTTAAGTTGCATATTTTGTTGAAACTCTTTATCTTCAAGCATCATTTTAACAAATTCCACATCAACACCCGCAAGATTAATTGTTGCTGGTATAATACTTAAATTGTGAAACTTAGTCTTCTTAATAGCCTTCTTTACTTCACATTTACCCGTTATTAACTCATAAATATCATTCTTAAAATCATTAGAGTTTAACCCGAGTCCAGTAGTAGCATTACTTTGCGGATCCATATCAATAAGTAAAACTCTTTTACCCAATTGTCCTAATGCCGCAGATAAGTTTATACTAGTAGTTGTTTTACCAACTCCTCCCTTTTGATTAACAAGTGATATTATTTTTGCCATACTACACCTCTATAACTTTTGTACTCTTCTATTTTATCATACAATTACTCTATTTTGAAATGTTTTTCAAAATTATTTTTTAATTAAAATAAAAAGTAGACTTTTAAGCTACCTAGTTCGGTGATTATCTACCTACTCCAGACAAGTCACCCGTAAGTAGTTGTTCCTCGTCTGATCTTATTTCATCTTCAATTTTTCCTAAAATATTTCTTACTTTACAAATATTCGCAAAAAATTCTCTTCTTTTTTAATCAAATTGCATTTCATATTCGAATTTCAATATTTAATTGGCTTGATATGTTCCCCTTTTCACCGCATTATTTACATTTAATAGCATTAATTTGCAAAAATTAATCGCTGTCTCCAACAGTTTATGAAATATCAACCAATCTTTTTGATTAGATGGCAAATCAGACTCATAATAACAATCACTAAAATCGTTAGCCATTTATCGAAATACTGCTAAGGCTTCATCAGAAACTTGAATATTATCATTCTAAAGAAAATTCACTAAATCCTCCAATAGATGTATCTAAAAGATAATCGCCAAGTGCAGATACCACATCTTTAGCATAGTATAAATCTTTTAACTCGTCTCTAATATATAAACTTTTTTCCAGTATATAGGCTAGGACTTTGCTCATTATTCATTAATAATGCCTTCGACTTAAGAGTACCACATTTTTACCTGTCGACAAGTATATGTTAAATTAACAAATATGGAAAAAATCGCAAAAAAGAAGTCTTTATGCTATAATAATTTTACATCAAAAAGAGAAGGGAAAAATACAAATGAAAACAGAAAAAGATTCAACTAAACGAGCTATGAATGAAAATAAAGGAAAAATAGCTGATTTTTTAACACAACTTCAAATAACTGATTTTGCTAAAATGCAAACATTATTATCTCCAAAATACCGGTTAGATAGAAGTTTTAAAATTCAAGATATGATGCCAGTAGCACAATCTGTTAGATTGGTAAGAAAGTTTGATGATATTGATGAAAGAAAATTATCAAATATGACATTTGGGGAATTAATTATCGAGTTTACTCAAGTAATTAAAGAAAATATTCCCGAAGCTAATTTAACATTATTTTTAAATAATATTAATCATTAACTTCTAAAATAAAAGATTTTAGCTTTAGTAATTTTATTTTTAATGAAAAAACAGCTGGACAATATATTCCTAAATCAAACTCCATTGAGCTATCTAAGAAAGCTTATGCATTTACTATCGATCATGAATTACTTCATGCATCAACTACCTTTGTTGATGAGGCAACTAACACAATTTTTTGTGGTTTTCAACAAATAACCAATAAAACGCAAAAAATTGGGGAAGGATTAAATGAGGGATATACTCAATATCTTACAGAAAAATATTTTATCAATAAAAGACCTGTTTTAAGTGCCTATCATTACGAAAAAGCACTTGCAGAAGTATTAGAAAAAATTATTAGCCAAGAAGTAATGCAACATTTTTATTTTAATGCTGACTTAAAAGGGTTGATAGAATATTTAAAACAATACATGACAGAAGAAGAAATTTATAGGTTCATATATGTTTTAGACTTCTTAAATGAACATTTGGATAAGAAGAATTTAACGCCTAGTACTAACGAAACAATATTTAATAGTTTAAAATATTGTAATTTGTTTTTAATACAGCTTGCTATAAAAAAGATTATCGTAGATAATGCAGGAAAAGAATTAACAACGGAAGATATCTCAGAAAATTTAGCTTCAATCATAGCCTTAATTCCTAGACAAATTAAATCAAATAACAAAACATATACAATACCTAATGCCAGTATAATTATGGATATAATTTCAAAATATGATGAAGATGAAAAAAACACGTTAAAACGATAATATTATTTTTAATATAGTCTTATTAAAGGAGTATTGCAAAAATAATTGCATAATACTTCTTTTTTTAATTTCATTATGTTTAAGAATTAACATTTAAATTGCATTTTAATAAATCTTCATATATAATTTAGAGGAAAGGATGAAAAATTGAAAAAATGAATGAATATTTAATAATTAAAAAGATTACAGATATAGATGAAGATGATTTAAATATAATGACTACTTGGATGTATAATTGGTGGGGAAAAAGAGAACATTACAGCTTTGAAGAAGTTAAATGTTTTATGCTTCACAGTATGCAAGAAAACAGATTACCAATTACTTATGGAATGTTTTTAGATAATAAAATTATCGGAATGTATCAATTTACTTATGAAGATTTAAGTATTAGACCAGATATTTATCCTTGGTTAGCTAACGTATATATTGATAAAGATTACAGGGGAAAAGGATATGGTAGAAAATTATTAGAAAGTATAAAAACAACTTTTCAAGATATAACAGATTTTAACGAAATATATTTATACACAAAGCACATTGGATTGTATGAAAAATTTGGCTGGATATTTGTTAGTGATTTTGACACTTATTCTAAGAATCCTAGAATGCAAAGACTTTATAAGTTTACAATAGTGGAGAATAAAAATGAATAGAAAAGTGTTAGTAAGCGATTATGATCAAACCTTTTATTTAAGCAATGAAGATATTGAAAAGAATATACAAGAATTAAAAAAGGTTTCAGGATCAGGGAAATATATTTGTTATTGCAACTGGTAGAAGTTATTATGATTTAAAAAGCCGAAAGGAACAATATGGTTTTCAATATGATTACGCTATTCTTAATCATGGGGCAACAATTATAGACAAAGACAATAACATTTTATATAATTTCACAATAAAAAATGAAACTGTTTCAAAATTAAAACCAAATTTAAAATTAGATAAAGCAGTTCTTTATTTTTGTTGTAGTAAATTAGAAAGTAGACTAAATTTTAACAATAGTGATTTAACCAAAATTTATATCGAATATTTAGATGAAGTAAATATATCAGAGATTAACAATTATATTAATACAAAATATAATGATGTTATTTCCTATGCAATTGGAAGACATGTATTAGAAATAGTTGCTAAAGAAGTGGATAAATCAAAAGCTATAAAAATTCTTTTAAACCAGATTAATTTAAATAAGTCGTATACATATACCATAGGTGATGGATATAATGATATTAGTATGATTAAAGATTTTAATGGCTATGCAATTAGCAACGCAAAAAAGGAGTTAAAAGAAGTTGCCATAAAAGAGTATGATAGTGTAAGTAGCTTAATAAAAGATATAATGTTAGATTTGTAGATTTTACTTTCTAAGATATAATATCAATATAGATATTTAAAAATGGAAGATGCTCTGAAAAATTAATATTTAATCTTTTTACCATGTATTTCATCTTATACTTAAATAGTTACTTTATTAAATTATAAATTCTTTATTTAAATCTAATTTGTTAATTTTAGTAAATAATTTTTGACATTTTGAGATATAGGTTTCAAATTCCATAATATTAGAATTTTTATACTTCTTATACGCTTCCAAAAAAAAATTAAGTATAATTGTAAACATAATATTATAATTAAAATCGTTTGGTCTATGTCCGGAATATATACCATCAAAATATCCACCAATAAATTCCGCTTCTTTCTCGCTTCCATCAAATAAACTCCATGTGATTTGATATCTAACATTTAAAGCATCATAATTAACTTGCATAGATTCAATATCCGTAATATAGAAATTATTGTTTTGATCTACCATGATATTTGCTCTTTTAATATCCCCGTGTATTAATTTAGGCTCAATATCTTTAAATGTACCAGCATATTCAACAAATTCTTTGTTTAGCTTTTTTATTTCTTCAAGAGAAAAATATTTAAATACTATATTTTGATATGTCGCTTGTTTTAATAATGTATTAAAATTTTTCATTGCTGTTTTGGTTATCATGCCAATATCATCAGCTTTGAATAAATGATTATCATAGTTTTCATATGCCTTTAATTTTAATAATTCTTTTCCTATTATTGTGCCAAATTCTCGTACATTTTTCAAACTATATTTATCAGATCTTGTATATTCTTTTAAATTGATACCCTTTATAAAATTATATACTACATAATATTGATTTGTATAGTCAACCTTTCCAAAGTCTATAATATCTAAGGATTTAATATTTAACTCTTTATATATGGAAGCACTTTTTTTAATTTTTTCTATATTTAACTTTTCTTTAAAAACTTTTACAAAGAAAATTTTCTTTCCTCTTATCACTTTATATATTAATGCTCCGGAATAACTATCTTTCACTTCTTCTATAACATCAGTTTTATTAATAAATTGTATGGAATATATATCAAAATCACAATTTGTAGTCTTTTCACTTAAATCTATATCTTCTTTTTTATCGATATTTATACTCAAATCTTGTTTCATATATCTTCACCTATAAATTTTCTTTTATTTCTGGAAATAAATCATATAAATTAAAACCTAATAATTCATCAAAATATTTTTTTAACTTTAAAGTTTCTTTTATGTGATACCGCGTATTTTTATAAACTCCATGTCTGACCAATAAATCAATTAATCTTTTTTCGACCGTCATTATTTTATCGCTACACATTAAATCACATAAATTAATAATCTTATCATAAATTGTATAGTCGCTACTTATATAGTTTTTTACAAAATCATAATCAGGATTAGATTCATCGGTTTTATCTCGATTATTAGACAAGCAATCGATATCATTGTTTAAAAAAGAATGTTTTAAACAAATTCCTGCATATTCTTCATCATAGCCTAAAGATTTTAAATATTTGTATCCATGCATGATGTGTGGAAAAACACCATCATGTTTATAATTAAATTTCTTTCCAATATCATGAATATATCCTAAAGCAATTGCTTTATCAATGTCTAAATTAAGTTTTTCGGCTATAATACCTACGGCTTTACCAACACTTTTAGAATGTTTTATCCAAGTTTGATCAATTATTGTTTCTTCTGTTTCGCTTAATAACTTTAAAGCATCTTCACTTGTTAATTTCATATTACTCCTTTAATACTATTCTTTAAAATACTAACTTCTATTATTGTTGTATCTTTTTCTTATTAATGCTTTGCCAATTGGCTTATCATTCATTGCTAATTTCTGAGCGTTTCTTCTGTGCTGTTCTTCTATTTCAGAAATTAAACTTTTATACTTTTCAATATAAGCATCACCTACAAAAGACGAAACTAAATGACTACTTTTTAGAAGTTTATCAACTTCGCATCGAGTCATTCCTTTTGCCGGCCGTTTCTTTTTATTATTTTGTGTATTCATTTCTTAAATTCCTTTCTTTGATTATTTTTTAATTTCAAACTACTATTTTCCCAACTTATTAAATAAATCATTAAATATTTTACTTGCATCTAAATAATTGACTATTGTGATTAAATGCTTATCATCGGTATGTTTATAAGAAGTATCTTCGTTTATTAATGGACAACTAATTTCACTTACATCAAACCAACTTTTATTTATGAGATAAGCTACTACACTTATATCCCAAATAACTCTACTTTCCTTTTTACCATGGTAACCATCGTTGTAAAACCTTTTAATTAAATAATTATACAACTCATTTTTATCTTTCAAATAATGATTTAACTCATATATAGATGTTCTTAAATTAGATGCAACATTTTTACAGGGAATAATCGTTAATTTAACTTTAGATGAAAAAATGGTTTGTACTGCTTTAATATCCTGTTTAAAATTATATTCTAAATTATTGTTTTAAAGTAAACTATGACCACCTAGCCATATTACTTCAATTTTATCAATTATTTTAAGCTCTTTCTTTATAGCTAAAGCTATATTAGTGATTGCTCCAATAGTCATAATATATGTTTTTTTATTTTTTAAAGCAATCTCAATTATTTTATTAACAGCTTGATTTTCGCTAACACTATTTTGTAAATAATCAGTTGCTCCTTTAAAAACTTTATTAGAAGTATCAAAATTTAACCATTTACATATTTTTAGTACTTCATTATAACTTAAATTTTGGCTTTCTTCGGGAAAAACATTTTTATCCTTATGTGAAAATGGAGCTATTGTTATAGCTTCTATATTAAAAACGTCTTGAGATTTAATCATATAAGCTAAAGCAAATTGATCATCACATTCATTATAAGTATCAGTATCTAAAATAACATTAATTTTTTCTGATTTTTGAAATGAACTCATATATTTTCTCCCAATTGTGTACTCTTGTTAAATTAGAATTTTTATTATACGGGGTATCCATTAAAAGGGTTATGATATTATTAGTTACACAATCTTCACAAATGCGTTTGGAATCATCAATCATAATATCAATATTGTTTTTTAAGCATTCTTTAGCTTTACCATGACTATCGTAAGCATTGGTAAAAACCAATTTATCATAATATATATTATTTTTATCTAACCATTCTTTTGTCATTTTATATGGTTCTTTATATTCGCCATTTGCTCTTCCTGTAATGATACAGATATAATGACCATCTGATCTTAATTTATCTATGTATTCTCTAGCATACTCTTTAACTTTAAGATTTCTAGCAATATTTTCAATATTATTGTTATAAAATGTTCTTTCTTCTTCCTCTGACCAATCAAACATCTTTCTTACATAGGCTTTTTTATCAATAATGCCATTATTTCTTAATTCTTTATCATGTTTTAAATAGCTACTTAACAATTCTTCATCAAAGTTAGATATGACATTATCAATATCTATTCCAATTCGCATACTACCACTTATTTTTAATTTTTTTCATCTAATCTTTTAAATAAATAATAACAAGTTGTACCCAAAGGACAATCTTTAAATTCTCCCCAAATAGTATATCCTAACTTTTGATAAAACTTAGGGGCTTGAAAATCCCAAGATGATAATCTTACTCCTATTGCGTGATTAGATAAAGCAAATTCTTCTATTTTTTGAATTATCTGAGATCCTAATCCTTTTTTTCTATACTTTTCATTTAAATAAAAATCACTTAAAAAATACCATCCATATTTTATATAACCTATTGCTCCTCCTATAATTTCATCATCATCATAAACAATAAAATCACCATTAATTTTATCATTAAGGACATAAAAAGAGTGCTCTTGTATATATTCACAATGTTGTTGATTATATTTGTGTAAATGAAATAAAACATATCCCTCAGCATCTTTATTATCATCTTTCATTATCTTTAAATTACTCATATATCATAGCCTCCAACTATTTTTAAATATATCTTTATTATAAGTCTTATATATTAAATTTACAATAATTAAAAATGAAAAAGTAATTAATCACGTTGTTTAAGTTGAAATTCCTTTACTCCCTTACATTTAACCAATGAAAATGTTAGAGAATAGGCAGTTGAAAATAGTTGACCAATATAAGTACAAAAAGCACTAGGAATAAAAGAGCAAAGGATTCGAATAACTCTTGATATCGAATAATTTAGATTTGTTTTTTTATCATTCATATTTATTTGAATGTAATTAAGGCGATATGCTTCTATAGGGAATAAGAGCATATCAATAAATTGAACTAATAATAAAATACTTAAAACTCCTAAATCAGGCGTATAATACCAATATAAAACAATATTCATAATGAAAGTGCTAGCAAATAATAAAGCTAATAATTTATAAGCATTTTTCAGACTTTCTTTATAATTGAATTTATCTTTTGCTAAATCAATTCTAGAAGCTGTTTCAATGCTTGTTAATACATCCCACTGTGAATCAGTAGTTAATGCCTCAAAATTAATAGCATTTAAATATTTAGTTCCATAAGCAAAACTATTTCCGAATCCAATTCCATAAATGAGAAACATACTAAGATTATCTAGCATTTCAAAAGATGTAAACTTAAAATTAGATATGAAACATACCTTAAATTTAGAAAATCGAAAATACATAACGAAAACATAACAAATCATCAAAAATTGAATCACTAAACTTATCGTAATTGCATACATTTCTTCTTTGGCTATTATAGAGAAAAAAATAATAGAAGAAAAGCTAAGCAAATGGTAAATAATATTCATTTTATTAGCACTATTATTTCTATTTTCATAATAGAGTTTTTGGCTAAAAATTTGAATAAGAAAACTAAAATAAATGGAAATTACTGAATAAATACCAAAGTTATGATAAACATTAATATCCATATTCATAAGTGAAATATAATTATCTATGTTAAAAACAATGAACAAAGTAAATAAACCAACTATAATTGTTCCAAGTAGTAGGTTAGTAGAAACAACATTTTTCTCTTTTAACTTTTTTTCGGTAATATTAGGTCCGATTCCAAAAAGAGATACAAAGAGCAAATAAACAAATTGAAGAGGATAAGTTAAAGAAAAAACATTAGCTATATCTTGATTAATAATAAATCCAAGCAGCATCCACGTAACAATTGGTAAAAAAGATGCAAGTAATGTATCTAAACTAATTTGTAATAACCGCTTCATAATAACACCTACAATAATAATAGCATAAAATACTAATATTAACAAATAGCAATTATTTCATTTAATCTTAATTCTTTTCTTCTTGTTAACACTTTACCAATTGGCATATCATCCATTGCTAATTTTTGAACATTTCTTATGTGTTGCTCTTTTGTTTCTACTATTGTACTTTTGTACATTTTAACATAAGCATTACCTACAAAAGACGAAACCAAGTGACTACTTTCTAGAAGCTTATCAACTTCGTATTGAGTCATTCCATTATCCAGATTTTTTTGTTATTTTATATATTCAGTTCTCTTTTTTTATATTCATTGTCATCTAAATTATAAAGATTTAATGTTTTTTTATTTTAAAATATCTTTTTTTAATTTTTTAAATAAATCATTAAACATTTTACTTGCATCTAAACAATTGACTATCTGGATTAAATATTTTTCATAAGAAATATCATCATTAATAATAAATAATTTATTAGAATTAGTTCCTATATTGTTGTTAATTCTTTGTTGTATATACGTAGCACAAATTGTTAGCAATCAACTATATAATGATTCAAATCTTTATAAAAATTATTACAGGCATACAGACCATACCATACCAACTTTTAATTCAATTCTACAGTTCATTTTTTTAATTCATTTAAAATTATTTTTTCTAATCCTTTATCTTTAAATTTTTTATATAAATACACGTTAAATATAAAATCTATTTATTATCTATTTCAGAATTTTTAATCTTATATTTCACCATCATATGCTTTGCTTATCATTTATAATTAACAATATATATCAAAATATCTTTAATATTATACTTATCTACTACCATATCATGTAAACGTAAATTATAAGCATAAAATTGATGTTCTTTAATTAATTCAACTCTTGTGATTCTCATAATTATATTAAATATTTTTATATTTTTTTATAACTTATCATATATTGAGAGTTTAATTTAGTGTGTAACAAAAAATTCAACATTACCATTATTTTTTCAACGTAATTGCACTTCAGTTCTCATATGTATAACACGTAGTTTAAATTCATGACATTTACACGTCGTAGCAATTCTAATGAATTACACAATTAAAACAATAGTTATTTAATATCAAAACAATTACAATATATGGTTTAAACACCATAAAAAACATTTTTTTCTATTTTTTCGCCACCAAAAGCATATTCCAGAGTTTCCCAATTACTAACATACTCGCCATTGCTAGAGAAAATAATTGAATTAGAGATACCATATCCTTTTTCATATGAAAAACCAATATAAAAATTATCCACATTATAATCACTAACTATCCAATCATACCAAGTCATTCCTTCTTCAGCAGTGTATTCTTTATCATTTATAAAAAAGTTATAAGTATCAATGTTATTAAGGCCAATTCTATAAGGATTATTAATTGAGCCATTTCCACCTAAATAAATAACAGAATAATTCAAATAAAAAGTAGGAAATATCGCTTGCCCAGAAATTGATATATCAAAAGAAACAATATTATTTCTAGCATCAATTATATATACAGAATTTTCATCCTCTGAAACAATAGTCCAACTATTTACCATCTTTGATAACCAATTAGAAAAAATAGAATTACTATATTGCCCCAAAGAGGTACCCCAATATTCCGGACTTGCTGCATACCCATAATCGCTTAAATATATTAAACCAATTTTAGCTCTATATAAAATATTATTAAGATCATAAGGTTCTTCAGCCAAATTAATATTTTTAAGATTTCCATAACTTCTTTGATATGTAACATTCCAAGTGGTGTTGGCAATAAAATCTTCCCAATTTACAAGACTTTCCAGATAAGTACCATTTAGTAAATCCGTATTTATTGAATTATTTTCCCAATCAACACTACTAGCATAAGCACTACCTAAACTACTATTTTTTATTAATTTTACTTGATTGCCAAAAACCCCAATTATTCGGTATAAATTATCTGCTGGACAAATTTCTTCATCACTTCCAAAACACACATAATTATTTGGATTTGCTCCAGAATAGCGATACGAATTATAGTATGCTTCTAAATTTCCATAAGTTCCATTACCATCATGGTAATAAAGACCACCTTGTCCTTCTCCAAAAGTAGTATAAAAAGTTTTTACGCATTCTGCCAATTTTTCTCCACCTGAACAAACATCTGCCAAAGTGTCAACTACCATGCAATAAATTGCATGGCTTGCTTTAGGTGCTGAAAGCACATTTAATGAGTAAACTCATCCCAT